>CAMAHO010000010.1 GCA_945834545.1 uncultured Lachnospiraceae bacterium
GGCTGCCTTGTACCAGTCACGCTCTCTTCTGTCCACCTGGGCTCCGCCGTACTCAATCTCTAAGTCTGACAAAAGCATACCGCTCTCGGACACATAGTACATGGTGGTCCTGGGCTGGTCCTTTAACATAATATGTATCATATCTCTGACAGCCTTAATGCTGTGGAACTCCTCTTCTATCTGCTCGTACTCCACCCCGGGCTGCAGATATACCAGACTGTCCTTGTAATCAGAAGGGCTTACTCCACCATCCTTGTACAGCTTTTCCAAGTAGGAAGCTACTGTTTTTAATTCCTTCTCAATCTGTGACAGATTATTCTTCAGACTGGTGGCATATTCCAAAGCAAAGGATTTTACATTTTCCTCCTGGGAAGAAGTCATAATCTCCATGTTTTTCTCATACAGTTCGTCCTTCTGTTCTGTCAGATTCTTGGTCATCTGCTCCTTTGTATGTAAGGATTGCAGCACGGAAGCTGCCCCCAGACTGCCTATGGTAAGCAGGGACAGGACAAGCATCATGATAAAAATTTTATTTCGAAATTTCATGTTTCTTCCTCCCCTTTCCCGGTGCCACAATGGAAGTCACCGCAATATTGGCGTACACACTGGCAAACACTGCCGCCGGGTCAAAAAACGGAATGGTTGCAAGGAAGATTAGGATAATTGTCTCACTAGGCACACCCAAGGGTGTCAGGATAATGCTTAGCATAGAAACTGCAACCACACCGGGCGCCCCGATGATGGATAGAGAAAAGGCAATGGAGCCTATGATAATGATAAAGATGGTCTGCGCTGTTATGTCAACGGGATAGATTCCGGTACCAAAAACGGCTGCAATGGCACCACTGGCGATCACTCCGTACTGAAAGGTTGTAATTCCGATGGGCAAAATAGCCTTTGTCACCTCTTCATCCAATCCCAGACTATCCACAGAATCCTCCATTGCTACAGAAATGGAGGCAATACAGCTGCTGGAGCCAAAGGCGACAAAGAAGGTTCTGCGCAAGGCTGACAGGTGCTCCTTAAAGGACAAGCCCGTCCTCAACTGAATGATAAAGAAGGAAACCAGAATCATCACCACCATAACAATCCACTGCAGGAGGATGAATTTGCCCACCACGCCTACCATCTGAGCCAGGTCACATTCCGAAAACTGTACCGCCAGCATGGCGCACATACCAAAGGGCAGAAATAAGAGTATGTTTTGGACAAATCGGCAAAACATCTTATAGATTCCCTCCAGTCCTGCCGTGATGACCTCCGTATCTGCCTTAGGCAGAATTCCCAACAGAATTCCTACCACAATGAAGAAAAACAAAATTTGAATCATATTATTATTGCTTAAAGACTCAAAAATATTGCCCGGAACGGTATCCGTGAGAAAGGTAGATATAGAAAAGCTATGCTCCTCAACCTCTATTTCTTCCGGATGATAATAGCTTACGGTATAGAACTCTATCTTACGCTCTGTGCCACCGGTGTGGGTGAGCTGCTCCATTGCATCCTTGCTGGGTGCAGACCAGTCTCTGAGGGCAAAGCCCACAGCTGTGCCTAGGGCTGCCGCTGCCAGCAAAGCACAAAGCACCACCAGAAGCCATTTCACCATGATATGTTTATTTTTTTCTCCCACCAGTCTGCGCAAATTCACGGCAACAGCAGTAGACACAATGGGAATGACACACATCTTTAAAAGATTCAGGTATACCGTAGAAAAAGGTTTCAAAAAGGGAATCAAGGGTTTCCCGAAAAAAGCGATCAAAAACCCTGCCAGTATTCCCCCAAACAAGGTGATAGGCGAGGAAAGCACCTGACTCATTTTCTTCATGTTACTGTTCCTCCCTCATACCGTAGTATTCTTCATACCTGTTATGAATCTGCTCGATGGTAATCTTCTGATTCATATCCAGATAGAGATTCACATAGTCTAAGAGCTCCTGATTTCCCTTAGGTACGGCAATACAGAACTCATCCTTAATATCCGAATATACATACACGTCTGTAAAAATCTGCAGTTCGCTGTCGTTGCAAACCTCAGAATAGAATTCCAGCTCTCCGCAAAAATAACCAAACACCTGGTTTCTCTTAACAAGCTCGGTGGCTTCCTCATAGGAAGCAGTCTCTACCAGTTGACAGTTCGGAAACAGCTGCCTGCACAAATCCACATGGGAGGTTCCTGAAATAACGGCTATTTTTTCATCCGAATCCTTTAGGTATGCAGTAGGATTCTGGCTGACTCCTCTTTGGACAACAGCCTGCTTGTTAACCATCACTCCCATACCGATGGACAAATAGGGATTGGAAAGCAACACGCGCTTAGCACGGCTTAAGGTTCTGCTGTAGGTAGCTGCTACCAAATCAATCTCTCCGTTTTCCAGCTGTCTGGTCAAATCATCATTGTTTAAGGCTTCTCTCTTGAATGCAATATCCACTCCCAGAGAATCCGCAATCTGTCTGACCAATTCTACATCTGTACCACTCATATTGCCGTCTTCATCCTGCTCATAAAAAGCCAACAGGTCGTCCTTTGGAAACCCAACAACCAGCACACCCTTATCCTGAATGTCCTGAAGGCTGGTTGCATAAGTCCCTCCTTCCTTTGCCTGTCCGAAACTCCCAAAAAACATTGCCCCTGCAAGAATAAGCACTGCAAAGCTTCCCAGGACAATCCTTTTCCTACCGTTTCTCATTCTGTCTTCCTCCTACCTTTAAAGCAACGTTCTTTCCTGACTATAAAGGCTTACCACCTTCCCGAAATCTCCGGTTTCCCTGAGAAGCCTTTTGGCCTTCATGGCTGGATTTTCTCTCTTTTCCAAGCGTTCCTCCAAGCCTATCATCAGCTTCTCCTCACCATAGCCCCTTGTTAACAATCCTTCTTTTGCAATATCATAGAGCTTCCAAAGGAAGACATACAAGCTCTCCTGCTCTGCAATAGGCTGTCCTTCTGCTGCCATTTTGCGAAGCATGGCATTATCCCAGGTGATGTCATTCTCGGTCTTAAACTGCTTCACCGCCTGCTTTGCTTTTTTATAATTCATAGCGATTCCTAAATGAAATACACCGGGCAGGAAGCAGTCCGCCAGCGGCTGTGTGCAATCGCTCCTTACCTCCAGCACATGATAACTGTTTAGTACCACATGCTTAAAGCTACGGAATAAGGAAAACCGCTCCGGCTCCTGTCCCTGCTCTCCAAAATAAGTTTCCAGGGATACCGGCTGCATTCCCTGTAATCCCTCCTTGGTAGCCTCAATAAAAATCTCCTCCTTTGAAATGGCTTCTGCCACTTCCCTAAGAGATGCAAAATCCTTCTCATATACGCCTATATTGGGAATACCGCTGGTCTCCCAGTTCGCGTCTCTGACACAGCAGACCGTGGAGCTTTCCTCCTCCAGCATTCCGGAATTGGCAAACAAGAGTGCACCCACAAAATCCAACTCATTAAAGAGATTATAGGTATCCAGCAGATGTTCCAGTGGAACATCAATATGGGTCTGTACTGAGGCCATATTGGTAAAATGCTGATTCAAATCCTGTAAACCCATCACCTGAGTCTGATACTCCCGAATCATGGTATAAAAAGGATCCTGGGTATACTCCCCTCTATGGTTATGGAAGGGATTCCTTCCAAAGCAGCCAATCATACAGCCCTTTTTCGCATAGTACTCCTTGGCAATTCGAAACAGGGGAATGAAATGCTCGTATAGATCGATAAAGCTCTTCTGTTTTTCCATAGAAAACTCCAAAAGGATATAGGAATAATCAAAGGAAACATCGTCCCCCTCTCTGGACACCCTCATATACCTGCCATCCGAACCGATGCTCTTTTGTTCAAAGCCATGCTCTGTGATCAAGTACTGCAGAAATTCAGAACCCATATCCGCCAAGGATACGGACTCCTCATTTGGAATAATCAGATATTCCAGCTCCGCAGCCACAACTCCGTATTTTCTTTCAGAAAAGGGTTGTACTACTCTCTCATAGACAAGTTCCGATACTGCTGTTTTCATGCTTTTCTTCCTTATGTTCTATAGTATTTGCAAGGACAATTTCCCTGTATCCCAAGCCTTCAGCATATTGCTTATCGTGGGTAGCCACAATCACGGTAGTTCCCTGTTTTTGTATCAATGCAAAAAGCTGCATAATATCCCTGGAGGTTTTTGGATCCAGATTTCCTGTGGGCTCATCTGCCAACAGGTACTTGGGATAATTTGCCAAAGCTCTTGCGAGGCACACCTTTTGCTTCTGTCCACCGGACATTTCCTCCGGTAAGGCTTTATACAAATCTGTAATTCCCAACAGAGAAAACAACGAACACAGGTTTGTCTCTGTATCTTTTCCCACATTGCCAACTGCCAGCCTGGCCAGCTTCACATTCTCATAGGCATTCTGATTAGCAATCAATCGATAATCCTGAAAAACCATCCCAAATTTTCTTCTGTAATAGGGCAGCTCCTTTTGCGTCAAGAGACAAATCTCTTTTTCATCTACCAAAAGCGTCCCTTCTGTCGGTTTCAGCTCTCGTAACAGAAGCTTTAAGAAGGTACTTTTGCCAACACCGCTTTCTCCGGTAATCAGAACAAATTCCCCGTCTTCAATGGATATATTTAAGTTATTTAAAACCGGTTTCTGCCCCTGCCCGTAGGAAGCCGAAACCCCTATCATTTGAATCATTCTCTACCTCGGCTATTCAATCTGCAGAATCGTACTGAAGCCGGACATCTTAAGAACCTCCATAACGGCCGGCTGTACCTTGCGAAGGGTCATGTTACCCCCTTTGGAATTAGCAGTTTTCTGTCCAATTAAGAGGGCTCTTAAGCCAGCACTGGATATATAATCTACCTTCTCAACATTCAGGGCCACCTGACTGCACTTTTGAAATGCCACCAAAATGGCCTGCTGCAAGCTGGCGCTGGTGGTTGTATCCACCCTTCCCTCAACCATGATTTCGATGTTGTTTCCATCTCTGTTTTCTGTCAGTTTCATGTCTTTTTCCTCCACAACCTAATATCGTACTGTCTACCCCAGGGTAATGATACCATCCATATATTGTTCTTCTGTATCCAGACAACCGTTTTGTTCTTTTACCATAAAAGCATTCATATCCAAATATGTATAGTAGTCCAGACTTCCGGTATCCTTCAGATAAACCAGATGTATTCGGCTACGAATGGGCCTGTACTGATTCAGTAGGTTCATCAGCCTGGATTTCATACTCTCCGACACATTCTTCCTGATTAAAACGGATACATCATAGGGATTGTCGCCGTAAAGCTTTTTAAACTGCTCCTGTTCCTTTCCCTCTACATAGGCTTTCATAACATTGTTTTCCAAAACGATAGCCGGTTCTCCCAGTACAATCTGGGCAATCCTCTCAATCGCCCACTTACTCCCTCGCATACAGTTAAGCCTATAGGCTTCCTTTACAAGCTGTCTTAGCCAGGGTTCATTCTTATAGTCTTCCTCCACCTCAAGTCCCATCCAGCCTGCATACACCGGGAGCAGCTCCTCCGGACAGGTATCCAGATCAAACAATCTGTCCACATGGCGAATATCCTCTGACAAATCCTGGTATAGACTGGAAAACACGGATAGATAACGATGGAAAAAGCTCCCTCTTTCCCGGTAAATCTCAGGAAAGGTATTGAGGAAGGTATCTCCCTGCTGTTCTACCTTGATTCTGGAAAGGCACCCCTCGCCTTCTCCAATGACTTGTATCATAAAATACAGATATCTTCCGGTTTGCTCATACAGCAGAATATCACTCTGATTCACATATCGATTAGCTCCCAGCTCCTGGAAGAAGCGAAGCTTCATCTGGTCCGTTTCCTCAGGGTCTGTCAGAAAGTTGTTTATCTTGCACACTTTTTGATTTCGGTAGAAGGAATCCTCATTGCAAGCCTTTACATACACCAGATATACCAGGTCTTCAGAAAGCTGAGTCTCAAAATGCAGTCTTCCCCAGGTCATATCTTCCTTTGCACCATCCAGAGCAGCCAGGAAAAGAAAATGCTCATTCTCCTCGGGTATCACTGTCAGCCTATCTTCCCCTTCCAGAGAAAATCCTCTGTATATGCCTCGATTGATTCTGTTTTTCTTAATAGAATAGGTTATCGCTGCCAACTGTGTTTCTCTCCTTACTTCTCATAACTCCTGATTTCCAAGGATATCTCTCCTGCATAGCATAGGCCGTTGGAGGGGGGATAAATGTCATTTTCCTTTACCCGAACTTCTCCCGGATTCTCCGGAAACAGAGCCAGGTCCGCTACATATTCGACACAATCCAGACCCTCCAGAGCATAAAAGACCTCATCATATCGCAAGGGCTCACCAAAGCTCTTATCTGTATCCAAATAATTTAACTGCTGTCGAATCACCTGCTCCAGCAGCCCTTGCTCCGGTTGGTAATGCCGTTTCACATATACTACACCCTTTACCTGGATTGCAGAATATACAGGGGAAACCAGATTCAGACGGGTGGTCAGTAGCCTATTCTTCTCCAGTAAGGCCTCCAGGATCCTGCGATAGGTCTCTGACAGCACCGGAAATTCCTCGTCTGTGCCCGGCATAACGGCAATCTCAACCTGATTTCCTGCCTCGTCCAAGGTTGCCTTCACTTTATGAATACACAGCCCCGGTGCATTCCTTACCAGAGTCTCATAATCCTTCCCTGTTACTGCCACATAAGGCTTATTTAAGTCCTCTAGGAATCTTTGCTTTACCTCTGCTATACTTTCCCGGAAACACCCGCCTGTGCCCGGACCTGCATTGACAAAGTCCACTACTGAAAGCTCTCCCTTTGCCCGGAAGTGATTTCCCGGTCGGATATTTCCCTCCGGTCCTCTGGTCACACTGCAACCACCCATGTACAGCGTTGCTCCGATAAACGCTCCTGCATCTTCAATGATGATTTTTCCGTCGTTTTCCATAAGATAATAAGACAGAGAATCCTCTTCAAAATGATTGGGTCTGACGAAATCGTAAATCTCCTCCCCATCTTCCCGTACTCTCTTGGCAATGATGGAAAAGGACTCCGGCACGATATACTGTACCGGAAGCTTTATCTCCTGGTGGTCGTAGCCATAGACCTCCCCCAGGTAATACTGGCGCATAAGTTCCTCTGTATAGGTCATAATCTTCACTGCATTCTTCAATCTGTCCGGAGCAAACCCAAATTTTCTCTTGTCAAAGCAGATGCTTTTGGAGCCATCCTCCTCCACAGCCACGGTGTAAAACCGTCCCTTTGTGGAGGGTTCTGTGGTCTCTGCATACTTTCTGTAATAAGAGCCCTTTTCCTCCTTGGCAAACACAAGTATGTATTCCTCCTCCAGTATCTCCTTATTCAAGGTAATACGGGAACATTTTGGGTAAGTAAAGCACACTGACTTGGTTTCCTTCTGCCAGCTCTCAAACAAAAAGGCATCTATCTTGATAAGCTTTGGACTCACATCATAATCTGCTTTTAAAAGTCTGGCTCGAATACAATACCCCTTTGTGGGAAGCTCCTCGTAGAGTGCCGCCTTCTCATGAGGCAGACGTAAACGCACTTCACCACTAAGCAGCATACAGGAGGTATTGTCAACCACATTCATAGGCTCAAACCCATTCTCTGTATAACATTCCCATACCATTGCTGCCAACGCATTATTGCCCTTTTCTTCCACAGGGTTGCGATTGAAGCGGTTCGCCATAGTCAGATAGAATATGACTTCCTCTCCTGGCTCCGGAAGCTTATCTGCTACAAAGTAAACCTGGTCTCCCTCCTTTGGTGTTTTCCCAAAGATCACTGCAGCCTTAGGCACATCCTGTCCTAACAGATAGGAAAAATCCTTACTTCTTTCTCCATCCCAGGCATACAGTCCTATCAGACTGCTGCCACAGCACTGAATTTTTTTATTGGTCTCAAAAATCAGGTCCCCCAGTGCAAACCTTGTGTTTGCAGCTATCTGCAATGGTTTCGAAATTCCCTCCGGCTTCATAAGTACTCTGGCACAGCGTCCCTTTTTCTCGGTAAACCCCAGAAGCAGTAAGAGCTTTCTTCTGATTTCCGGAGTAATCTTCAGGATTTCCTCCTGCTGTAAGGTGGTAAAGGCCGTCAGGTTCTCCAGAATTGTCATTCCCGGATCGGAAGGATTAAAATTCGTCCATTCCTCCGTGTACAGGGGAATCTGCATAATGGCTTCCTTGATGCGCTCATCAAACGTCCTGATATGAAGATCCTTATCCATCAACATAGCATATTCCTCCTCACGATTCTGACAGTGACAAATGTATCTTGTGGGTTCCGTTCCTTGGAATCATAAATGGAGAAACCTGTACATCCTCCAAATCCATCTCTCGAGTCCCCGTATCATCCGTATAGCCTGCTGTCACTGCAATTCTTTGTACCTTCGCCTTGGTTTTTAGGGAATTTAACTTCCTGCGAATCTGTGATTTCTCAGGAAGCGTGCCGATCTTCCAACCCGACTCCCGTCCTCTGCCCACTGCATCCAGATATTGCTCCAGGCAGTTCTTATATTCGTTTTGCACCTCAAAGCCATCATCCATGTCCTGAATCTTCAGCCACACATCCACGGATATGGAGACAAAAACAGGCTCCGCCAGGCACAAATCCTTGGGATGAATCATCATCTCGCACTTTTCTAACAGGTGTTGCTTTAATTCCTCAGACAAATTATGGAAGGAATAGGAGCCCTCCAGATAATCCTTTAGTAACAATACAAAAGTGATGCGATCCCTGCACTCTTCGTTCTTCTCATTCACCCCTGCCACGCACTGAACCTGTTCTATGGAATCTGAGTAGCTTAGAATTTCTCTTTCATAGTCCTTCAGGGAAACCAGTCTTCTTCTGCCGCTTAAAATATTGGCACCCCTTTTGAGAGCCGAATCAATACTCTCAATATTGCTTCCTCCAAAGGCTCCCCGTGGGTTATTGACAGTATCAATAAACATCAGGTTTTCCATAGTACTCTGGATACTGTTAGCCGCCACATTGCCTGCCTGGCCGTTGCAGCACCGAATAACCATACGAAATGCCACATCATCTACCCTTCTGGGAATCTCAGAATGAATTCCGTCTCCAAAGAAAAGCTGCATATTCAGTCTGTCCAAAATATATTCTCTGGCCAAATGACCATTTCCAAATTGTTCCACTTCCTCCCATTTCACATAGAAGGAGGTGATATTCCCCAATATGTCTTTTTCCAAACGGACTCTATCCGGCATTTCATCATACAGGCGCAGCATAGTTTCCTCTGTATGACGTCCTAATTCATTCACCCACAGGTCCACATCCAGAATATTGGGGACTCCCAGGTGAAATGTCATATTGGAGGCTACCTCGTCAATAAAGTATTCCTCCTCCGGTCTTGTCTCAATATTGCGAACCTCCACGGCATTTAAGGTGATGGACACAACCTTAGGTGGATTGATTACCCTATCCTTTTGATGAATTCTTGTAATCCGAATCCAATAGGCCTTCTTGCCTTCTATCCTCTGTGCTGCCATTTCAGAGGGAGGCAGAAATAACACAATCCCCGATTTTGACATGCCCGCTGTATGGTCCAGCACTCTCATCTGCTGGAAGCCGTGAGATGTACTGCATTCAAAGCGACACTCTATCCCGTCGTATCTCACGCCATCCTCCAGCTGAAACAGAAGGCTTACCGGTCCGTCCTCCATTGGCTTGGAAAAGCCAAGATACAATGCATCCTCCTGATATTCTCCTCTCTGAAATACAAAGTACGGTGCCTTGTTTATGACCTTCTGGGTCATGTCCAGCTGTCTCGTACCTGCAATCCCCCGAACTCTCTCCGGCAGGAGTAACTTCCCCTCATAGCTGTAGCTGATAGTTAGATTTTGTATTCTGGGATAATGGTGTTCGCAGGGACGGAAATAGCAGTTATCCGAACGCAGCAGCTGCATACGCAGACACTTTCCCCGGTCACCTCCTACCGTAGTCTCCTGCCAATCCTCAGGACAAACAAATTCCAGACAGCAGCTTCCACCCTTGGCTTCCTTAAAGATATAACGCCCCTCCTGTATGGTGGGCAGCTTCTTCCACCCGATTCCGTTAAAATACTCCAGACTGATATCCTCTGCATAACAGTTCGCAATGCTGTTTTCCACATTGGTTCTGGGCTTACGTTTGATTACCTTTAATTCTTCATCAACAGATATTGCTTCCGACATCTCACGATGCTCTCCGTAGGAAACCTGGAATTCCAGCTTCACCTGTGCCCCCGGCTTGCCAAAAAACCTATCATGTCCTATATAGCACTCCTTATATAGAGCTAGGGTTTCCCCAAAGGGTTCAAAATCCAAAGGATCCAGATCCCTGGTTCCATTGTTTACATAGTCCGGCTTTTCCACCTCTCCTAGGGAAGAAAGATAGAGTCCTCCTACCTCAACGTTCTCCGTAATAGGCTCCATAGCCAGAATTGCTAACATGCCATATTCCTTTTGATCCAGCAAAACCTTCTCCCCTTTTTGCTTGGTCCGAAGTACCAGGGTTTCCTCCTCCGGTAACACTTCCACTTCCTCTACCGGTACCAGACCTTCCGCGGTAACATATTGCAGGCTATATCTATGTTCTGCGATTCCCTGTAGCAGCTTATGTCCGCCCTTGCAGCTAAGATACAGAGTCGTTCCCTCCATATCCAGCACGGAGGAATGATACAGCATACAAATATTCTGCTGAATACCCTGATGCTCCTCACCAAACAGGTAGAAGGGCTCCATCTTTTCCTCTTCCCCTTCCTCTTCCGGCTCTGTCTCGGTCTCCGCTGCCACTCCTGCGGTGAATTCATAGGTTTTGGGCGGTTTGATGTCGCCTAAGAGCGGCAGGATCTTTCCATCCTGCGTCTGTGTCATAAAGGCGTATCGCAATCTGGAGTTGGTTACATAGAGATTATGGGAGGTTTCAAAGGTCTGTGTGGTCTCTCCCTCAGCCAACAGCTTTGTGCCCTTTAACACCATAGTCCCCGGTACTGTGTCCTGTATCAGATTGAGCATTACCACAGCACAGGCAGACTTTGCGGGCTGTAAGGATAGATTCAACATATTTACAAACTCCGTGTGATATCTCTCAAACACCTGGTTGTACTGCTCAATATTCTCCTCCAGCTGACCTGCAAAAAGAATGGCAATTACAGAGCCAATATCCGGCTGATTCTTAGAAAAATTCCACTCCGGTACATAACTCTTTGCCAACTGCTCTATTCTGTTTTCAATATCCTGCAAGGTTCTCCCATCAATCTTCATATGTTTCCCCTATACTAAGCTCTTCCGGTGCAAACTCCTCCGTCTCTTCTGCGTTCTCACCGGTATTTAAATAAAACGGGAACACAAAATTGTCCCTTGTATTACTGTCTGCCACAAGATAATCCACATGGATTACCAGACATCCTTCCCTGACACTCGGGTCTGCAGTCACATTGACGTCTGTTACCCTTGGCTCCTGCTTCTGGATATCTCGTCGGATGTTGCTGCACATAATCTGAATATTGGTGATATTGATATCCATAAAGGTATAGGCCATCAGTTCACTCCCGAAATCCGGACGTACAAAACGCTCCGTCTTCTGTGTCATAAGGATGAGATAAATGGACTCCTTTACACTTTCCAGTTCTGAAACCGTCACAAATCTTCCTGTGGCGGAATTGATTTGAGGTGGGAATTTCATACCTTTTCCTAAAAACTCTCTGTTTTCCATCTGTATCCTCCCCCTTGCTTAACCGAGATTAATCGGACTTCCGCTGATTTTCACAGCAGCGCTGCTTTCCAGTTTCATAGAAGAGGTTGCATTTACGCTGACGGAGGCACCTTCTATCTCTGCATTTCCTGTCGCCTCATATTTCATGTTTCCATTGACCTTCACGTTGAACTTGGAGGTTTCTAACTGCGTGGTACCACTGCTGCCATTCATCACCAGAGAGATGTTGTCTCCCACTTTTATAGTCAGTTTTTTCTCTGCAAATATCTCCATATCTCCATTTTCCCCGGTACGGATTCGAATCTTGTTCTTACCCTCCTTGTCGGAAATAAGCATCACACCGTTTTCATTATCCAGCTCAATCCGATGTGCACTGTCAGGGGTCAAAATCTTGATTTTGTCCTTCTCCCCCTCCCCTTCCTGATTGTCCTCAAAGAGAATGGTATTGCCATTTTTTGTTGTAATCTTCTTATATTGGTTCTTATCATCCACTGCCTTTTTCAAAAATTTATCGTTTTCTCTGGGAATACAACCAATGACATAGGGCTTTTCAATGTTGCCCTGCTCAAAGGCAACCAGCACATGATCCCCCACCTCCGGCAGGAAGAAATGTCCCCACTTATCACCACTGGAGGGCATAGCCACCCTGGCCCACTTAAGCTCGTTAGCCTCCTTATCTCTCGTATAGATGGAAACACATACTCTGCCGGGCATATCCTTGTGGTAATTTTTTACCACCTGTCCTACCACAATACCAAAAATTCGATTATCTCCGGTCTCTGTCTTAAGTACCTGTTTCCCCGCTATCTCATCGAACACATCAAAAAGCGCCATGGCTTACTACACTCCTAATATACTTTCCTGAAAGCTCTTTGCCTTCCCAATAATCTTTGTCACATACCCTCTGTCCGTAAAGCAGTGCTTTACCGTCTGGAGATAAAAAAGATTGTTTAAATCCTCTCCAAACCCGTCTACCTTTACAAAACGTCCCGGTACAATCTCCGGAATTCCCACAAGCTCTGCCTCTAAATACCCAAACCGATAGACCATGTCCTCCATCAGATAATCCAGTCGGTTCTCCGCATCCTGCTTGGAGGCTGTGGTAGGGTCGATATATACCTTTTTCGACTTGGAAAGAATGGATTTTGCCATACTTCCATGGGAAATCTTCCCATCATTTTTTTTGGATGCGGAAATCATCTTTCCCTTTCCTACATCCAGACATCGCACCTCAATTTCTGCATTCAAGCCTGTGATGTCATAGCTCATCTGAATGGTATGAACACCGGTTTCGGGGGTAATCTCAAACAATACCTCCGTATTGCTCTTAGCCTTTCGAAAGAGAATCTCTCCGCCATGCACAAAGAAATCATAGTTAAACTTTTTGGCAGCCTTTACCACAAACTCGTAGTCGCTCTCTCCCACCATTTCCACTGTCTTATCTGAGGCGGAATCATCTCCGGTGCTGTTAGCCAGCTTATCCGGTGTATCCTCAACTGTCACACCGGTAATCACATTCATCTCCTGGAGCTTACTGTAGGCTGGTTTTCGAAAAATCTCCTTTACCGCATCGGAATAACACTTGGCCTTTAGCTGCTGAGAATGATTGTTCGCCATCATAATCCCTTTGGCATCCAACACCGTGATCTCCACCCCGGGGATGCCGGATTCCGGAAATTCAAAATTCACTCTGGCGATAAAGCCACAGAATATTTTTCTTACCGTCAGGTCATATCCCAGACAAATCGTAACCTGGGAGCCCAGACAAATATAGGGTTTTAATTCCTTCGTACGAAATTCGCCCCGCACCTTGTCATAACAATCATATATCCAAAAGGTAGCCATACCCGCTTCATAGCCTGCGCTCATCTCAATCTCCACATCTGAAATACTGAAATGATTGCTATCCTCTGCCACATTTTTATCCTTTACCAGGACAACCATCTTGGGACTTGTAAACTTGTTGTATTCTTTTAATAGATCCTTGTAGTCAAAGCTTGCCATGGTTATGCGATATTCCCTGTCACTTTCCTTAAATATTCAAAATATTACCCACTACCTGAGTCTTATTCTTAAGACTTAGATTGCCTCGTCCGAAGGCCTGATCATAATGCTCCTGCCATACACCCATGTTATTGGGACCAACCTCCTCATCTACTAAGATCATAGACATCTCCACTTCCGCGCGAATAGGCTGCCCTGTCAGATTAAACATGGTATAGCTGGTATTGAGGTTATTCACAACCCCTTCGTACTGCATAGAACCCCAGCAAAAGGTCACAAATCTGGTTCTCTCCTGCCTCAGCATTCCGATGAAACCCTCCACGATGGGTTGAACAGAATACTCCTCTTTGGTAATCAGCTCCTTGGTAAGTGTTGCTGCCCCGGTTAAAACAGCAGTCGGGGACATGGCAATCTTGTCTGCCATAAAAGCGTCCTTTACAGATACCTGGTCGAAGATCAATGTCACATTTAACATCAATCTGACCTGCGCCGGTTCAAAGGAAATTCCATTGTTCTTGTCCTGGTTTTTCCCTCCCGTACCGTAATTGGTTTTCTGATACATTCCTCCGCCATATCCACTGATGGATAACTGATTCGGGTTAAATTGTACCGTGTAGGTTTTTTCACTCCCGGCCATTTTCTCTGCAACGGCTTTTGCCTTATCCGCCATCTTGTTCAGTCCGGTGGAAGCTCCCTCTGTCAAAGCATTTGCCGCACCGGAAACAACCGACCCTGCTTTGGGGATTCCGCCTAAGCTTGCTCCCTTGGCAGGAACAATTTCCTTAATCTCTAAGTGCTTTTCCTCCGGCATATTGTAGGTGCTGATACGGATTTGTGCCTTCTCTATGTTACCTAATGTATGATTTACCGCATTTAAGAAATCCATATTGCCTCCTACAGATTCAGGTTCAAAATATTGTTATTGGTAGCCTTAGCTAAAATACCCTGACCATTAGGCTTTCCTTTTTCAAACAGATTCTCATAAGCCTTCTCCCAGTAGCCGGAATCATACAACATCTCCTGCTCTCCCTGACGAATAGACAGGCTGACAACAGCTCTGATAGGGTCACCTGATTTGTTAAACATGGTATATCGTGCCTGAACACCGGTGAGTTCTCCTCGAAAGCTCATTTTAGCCCAGTAAAAGATTACCTGTCTGGTGGCATCCATGGTCAGAAGTGATAGAATGCCTTCCACCTGAGGCTGTACTGTATGCTTACCGGAGACAAAATATTTGACTGCCTGAGCCGTCGCTCCTACAGGTGAATTGATGTTGTTCACCATAAAGGCGTCAAACATATTCACATCATCAAAAATAAGCTGAACCGTCATGGTAGTGGAGGTAGGTACTGTGTTTTGAACAATCATATTGTTCGCTTTATTCCCCATGCTTCCGCCACAGTAATCCAGCTGGGAGCCGGTAACGGTCTGCATATGTATGCTGGAAGGGTTATACTGTACCTCCAGTGCCAAATACTCCTTCCCCGCTCCCATGAGTGCATTTTTGTCCGCTGAGGACAGTGTGCCCGAGAGGGCGCCCCTTGTTCGATCCATTAACGCCGAGTCCAAAGCTTCCGAAACATTTAGGGTATTGCTCATATTATCCTTCGCCTTCGCCAGACTCTCCGCTGATGAGTCACTGCTCATAATCTTCTTCAAATGGTCTACATTTCTCACACAGAGAATGGCCTTTGGGACAGTACCCATAGCACTATTGGCAAGATTCTCCACAATGGAGTTCATAGATAGCACACCTCCTCTCTATTCCCGACTTTCTTCTTAATATCCTCTTCGTTTTCTCTCATTTTGCAGGCGTCTCTCCAGCTTGCTGTAAACCTGGTCTGCAATCTCGCTGATTTTCGTCTGCACACCCCGATTAATCAGTTCCGTCAGGTTTTCCGTCTGCTCTATGATTTCCTTTGTATTCTGATTGATTACCCTGTGCTCCACCGTTTGGTTTTTCTGAGTGACCTCCTCCAGTACCTTGGTGCGGTTTTCAATAGATTTGTTTTGCTGTAAAAGCTGCTCAATGACCTCCTGGTCCATCTCCACCTGGGTATCGGTCTTGTAGGTCAGGTTCACTTTCTCGTATTTTGTGGGTTGTGTTGTCTCGCTCACCACGGTATCGGCAAGAGCCTTTTGCTCCCACTTTTCCACAATTTTCCTGGTTTTTTCTGTTGTTTCAACTGTCCTTTCAATCTGTTCCAGTTCTTGGGTCTGCAGTTGCTTCTCTGTATTTTCAACCATCTTCAGAGCAAGCCTTTGTGCTGCCCTTCCTGTATCACCCACAGGCTGTGGGGGGCTTGCCTTCTCCCAACCTTCTACCCCCTGTAACAGTTGTGATATCTGATGCAGAACCTGCTTGTTCTGTCCTTCGTGTAATCCAGGCGAAAGTGCCTCGGCCTCTCTATCTTCCTGCACCTGTTCGTATGCTGCTGTGGTTGGAAGCATGGTTGCAGGTGAATACTCCCTTTCGTGCACTTCCTTTGCAGCAGCCGATGCTGTCCCCCCTAGGTTGAAGAACTGGATATCCCGCATGAGACTCTCAATATTTCTCTCCGTCTCTTCCCGGATAACGGAAGGTTGTCTGATCCCCTTCATCTGTTGCTCTGCCGCCTCAAAGATACGTCTGGTATCCTCCGGCAAAAGCTCCATTTGTTTCTTTTTTCTGGCCTCTGCCTCCTCTTCCTGTTGTTTTCCTTCTACCCTTAGTTGTTGTAGCACCAGCTCCGGGTTGGTCAGTGCCAAAAGGCCATCCTTGCGAATCCTCTGAATATCCGGTTGCCCGGCAGAAGTCTTTTCCTGTGCCTGTTGCAGGCTCTCTAACAGCTTTATGTACTTGTTCCGGTTTTCCAGATTATGTCTGTGATATTCCTGTAGCTGCTCTATGGTAATCTCGGTGGAGGCTCCCTCGTTATACTGCTCTGTAACAAAATGATTCTCCTGTGCTGTATGGTAAATTGTCTCCTGTGCCGTATGCTTCTGTACAGTTCGCCCATTGTCCACCTGCTGTTCCAGCAGTTCCTGAAAGACCTGCTCACCTATTTGAGTGGTTCGTATTGTATCCGTACTGCTTTCCAAGGTGTTTTCCTGATTTGTTACCTCCCTTTGTATCAGCAGCTGCTCCTTGCTTAGTCTTCTCTCCACCGTTGGCTGTTGGACAGCTCCTTCCCGGAAAATCTGATTCAGCAAAGCAATCTCTTGCTTCACCTGTTCCGTTCTCCAGGTAAGGTAATCCCCTTCCTTTTGCTGATAGACCCTCTGCTCCAGCAAAAAGCTATGCATTCTTTTCATAGTATTCTCGGCCGAGGTGTATAATGTACCTGCTACCTGAAACCATCTTCCTTCTTTTCGGTAAAGGTGATGGTGTATACTCTGATATATAGAATCTGCCAACTGCAACAGCACTGCTGCTGTCAATTGGTTTGTTATCTTCTCTTCCGTAATTTCCTCTGTATAAGGAAAGCTCTCCTCATAAATGTTTTCATGCCGATAGGAAAGCGGCATATGCTCTCCCCTGGTCTGATTCTGTAACTGATTTAATTGTATATTCTGTACAATCCTGTGATACTCTGCATTATGTACCCCCTCAAAGCTTAAGTAAGGTGAAAATGCATTTTGGCTTCGGTAGAACTGCATTATGGTCTGATATAGTTTCCCTGTCTGAAGTCGGTTAAAAATTTCCTGATGCAGATATCTCTCATCCGTTTTCTCTATCGTCTGACTTCCTTCTGCCACCTCTACCTGCTGCCTGTATTCCTCAATCAGCTTTTTTAGCTGACTGTAGTGACTCTGGTAGCTATTTACAAGCTCCTCGGTGTTTGTAGTCTCGCTTTTATATAACTCCACCTGATGCATAAAGCGATTGACATTGGTTACCCCCAACTTATGCAAAATGCCGGTGATATATACCCTGTCCTGATAGGTCAGCTGTACGGAATTTTCCATGGTAATCCGATTCATCAGCTGATTGATAATCTCCAGCTTGTTTTCCTGTTTATTCTGTATATTGGTCTGCTGAACCAAAGTAGAAACATTTCCTTGGGCGATGAAAATCTCTGCCGGCTCTGTCACCACGTGGAGCAAATCCTCCTTAGAAATGTCTCCCGCCATCATTTGATAATTGCCCAGGATACTGTTTGCAAAACGCTCCGGGGAGAAAACGCTGCAATTTTTACATCTAAGTTCTATTGGCTTATGTATGGTAAGCATACTGCTTTCTCCTTTCTCCTGACAATTTTTGCAACCAGGCTGTTCCTTTGTGGTTCCTTAAGCCTTACTCATATACTCCAATTCCGATATCCACATTGACCATTTCGCGATAGGCAATGGTCGTGGTCTCCGTCAAAAGGCCACTTCTCTCTGCATTGAGTTCCCCGTATTCTTTTCCGATTACGGTACATCCTGTAAAGACATAGGTTCTGACCGGGAAGGCATACCCTGACCACTCATGTCTGTTTACCAGCAAAATCAGGGGGAGCACCAGTTCCGTTCCATTTGCCAGATAATCCACCAACAAACCATCCACACCTACATACCGTTCCACCTGAAACGTGAAAGGCTTGGAAATCGGCTTTCTCTTCATATGCACATAGTCATTCAGGCCGCCTTCTTGGATGTATTCAAATTCATTTTCCTTTTGAAATACATGAACGGACTTACAGGGCAAATCAAAAACTCCTTCTACTCGCAGCATAAAGTTAAAGTTTGGAGCCGGATTTAATCCAAAATTTTGTACTACGATATTACCGTTTGATGGCATAATGATCCCCCTTTAAAATCGTTTGGTAGGTTTCATATCTAAAATACTTACTTCCTTTGTGCCCTTGTCGGAGGGAGTTAAACTCTGGTTAATCTGGGATATTTCGCTACACCATTTTCTTCTGCTGTTATGATCCAGCTCCAATACATCCTTACTGCTCCAGTGGAAATAATAAGAGATAAAGGACATTTCCCGGTATAGCTCCTCCTGGGGATACAGTTTTATCCCTCCTGTATAAAATTTAGGGGCACCTTATGTGTCTTTCCGCAATCCGGACATACCACCTCCATAGTCGGCGGCTCAATATCGTTAATTCTCTGATACATATCCTGCAAAAAGGCTAAGTCTGCTGTAAACAGCTTTTCTATGGTGGTAGCCGACACCATGGTAATTCCTTCCAGCTCCGTAATCACTTTGCTCAAGATAACGATAGTCAGATAGGAGGGATTGCTGAGTACTCGCGGATCTCTGGTGGCACTAATTTCATCACCTGCTGTTGCCAGTCGCATCTTTCCTTTTCGGTGAAGCTCGCCGGCTGAATCCAAATACCCTCTTGGCAAGGTAAAATCATATACTGTTTCCATATTTCCTCCATTTTTTGTTTCCACCCTGCTCTTTGGGAGCAGGGTGGAAATCATTTGTCAGTCTCTCCTTACAGGGGATGGACTAGTTCGGGATTGTGAGCTCTTCATATGCAAGCTCAACGCTCTCAATTGCTACATCACTGGTCTTTGCATCCAAATCCGGTGCATTGTATTTGCATACCCAGGCATTGGAAAGAATCCACTGCTTAGGAGAGGTTGTAGCAGGTGCTGTTACCAGTGCGGATGGTGCTCCGCCGTTAATGTCGATTAACTCAATTGTTACATTATGTCTGGGAATTGCACCTCTGTGCTCACTGACACACTCCATAATCCACTCCTTAAACTTGTTGCTTGAAGTGTAGCCCATCTTCAGGGTGATATTACCATGCTTTACCAACCCGGGAATCTTAACCGGTGCAAGACTTCCGGCATTTCCCTGTCTGAACTCAATCACATCCACAGATGCTTCTACTCCGGTTACCTCGCTGAAGGCTGCAACACCGTCTACGCCGGCCACCGTTACCAAGAAGTTCATCTTAGTCAAGGGATAATCCAGATTGCTGGAGTTTTTATACGCTGTAGTGCTTGTTGTTGTTGCTGATGTTGTTTCTGGCATAATCTATCTCTCCTTTATCTTAACTTTCTTCTCCACCTGACTCTGCTGTATGCTGGGTTACCCTAAACACAACAAACTCTGCAGGACGACTAGGTGCAATACCAATATTACAGATCAATCTACCGTTCATGATATCATCTTTCGTCATGGTTGTAGAGCCAATCTCTATGAAAAATCCTTCATCCGGAGTAGATCCTGCCAACATTCCGTTTCTCCACATACTATCTAAGAAGGATGCAATCGTCAAACGAACTCTCTGCCACAGGCTAGCATCATTGGGTTCAAATACAACCCAGCTGGTGTTTGCCTTGATGCTTTCTTCTACGAAGATGAAGAGACGTCTCACATTGACATAACGGAATGCACTGTTGCTGCTGGCGGTTCTTGCACCCCATACACGGATACCCTGTCCGGGAAGGTCGCGAATCAGGTTGATTCCTTCCGGATTCAGAATATCCTGCTCTCCCTTGGTATAATTCACCTTAAGTCCGGTACAGAATACAGTCTCGTTTGCAGGAGCCTTATGTACGCCTCTGCTGGTATCTGTCCTAGAGTACACACCCATAATTGCACCGGAAGGAGGAATATATCCGGGCTGGGAATTGGATCTGTCATATACCTGAATCCAGGGATGATACATGGCTGCATAGGTGGAATCAATCATATTTCTGTACTGAATTAAGTCAGCTGTTTTGCTCATCTCCTTTGGCATATCCAATACTGCAAATCTGCTCTTAAGATTCTCACAATGAGCAATCAAAGCAACCACTACCTCAGGAATGGTTACACCGGGTATAGCAAGCATGCTTACATTGTTGTTTTCTAAGAAGGATTGAATACCGGTACGCTTTCCGGGGCCGTTATCCTCACCAATAAAGGTGCCTGCATTCACCTTGGAGATCGTTCCGTCGCTACCACCCTCTAAGGTGAAGAAACCGCTTGCATTTCCTTTTCCCAAAATAGCCTCAACCGGGTTTCCGTTGTCCTTGGAAGCAGCCAGTGTGATCTTTACCAATTCGCTGTTATTCAGCCTGTTTACAATATAATTTGTGGACTGGTTATTTAAGCTAAGCTCTGTGTAATTCTCTACATCGTCATTAAAGCGAACGCTCATATCGAAATTCACAAGATACAGCACTGTACTGGGAATAATTGCTCCGTCTACCACATTGCCCTTGAACTTGTTTTCAAAGGTAACAGTCTTATCGTAGATTGCCACAATCTTATTGTATTCCCCTTTGCACTCAACCAGATCTCCCTCACGAAAGCCTTCTACAGACTTTGCTATAAAGGACTCTCCGGACTTGGCAATCAGCTGTAATTTGCGCTTGGTAACAGAAGTAAGAGAAATCTGGATACGATTTCCCCACTTACCTGCATTTGCAGCCTCAACCGTCAGAATACCCATCTTCTTGGAAGCTACTGCTGCATCCTTGGGAACAACGCGGGAAACATAGCATCTGGTTCCGCCATTGATAAAGAACTGCTCTACACTGTTTGCCAGATAGCGATATTCTCCGTGAGTAAACTCACTTAAGAATCCTCCAAACTGTCTGGTAAAGCTCTTAAAATTGGTAACTAATAAAGGTGCTCCTTCTGTAGGTCCTTTTTCTGCCAAACCCACAAAACCTGCGGTGCTGGTTCCTACACCTTCAATACTGCGAGAAGAATTATCGTACTCCTCAACATACACACCTGGTGAAAAATATTCTGCCATGAAATTTCTCCTTTCATTTCATATCTTATAACATTACTTTTGTCTGCCCCGGGTTGACCACTGTAATGCATCCCCCGTAAGCACATGTGCCCTGACAATCACTTGTCAGAACCGGACTTCCTCCGACTGTCACCGAAGGCTTTTGCGCAACCCATGTCCCGTTCGGCGTCATAGTGCAGGGCTGCGGTTGCAATACTCCCATTGCTGCCAGCGTTGCAGTTTGTACAGCTGGATTCAACATAGATGTGCAAAGCCCAAAAGGGGATATCGCTGCCATACTAAAATCCTGAATCGTCGCTGCCGGCATACCACCCGCCAGTACCTTCTGCTGCGTTGTCGCCGTAATCGTTCCCGGTGCCGTGCCCATGGAGCAGGTTGCTGCCCCTCCGTTTACTACAATTTGTCCCATACCTTCCCCCTTACCTCAGCTGCATTTCTTCCGGATTATGAAAATCCACCACCTGGTATTTTGGCGTTCCGTTTACCACATATCGAATCAGATACTTTACTGAAGCAGCATCGTCCCTGACACGCAGAAGATAGGAGCCGTCCTTCCCGCATTGCCCATAAACGATACGGGCAATTGGTGCATTTTCCCGAAATTCCTCTTGCAGAGGTTTTTTCAGTTTAAGTGATACGGGACTAATGACCTTTTCCACCTCGAAAGCTTCGAATGTCATATCATCTGTATGAAGCAGCCCATAGGAAGTCTCCTCCATACTAGGTCCGTTGGTCCGAAAAAGATCCATGATGCACTTTCGCGAATCAAATTTCTTCACGGAACAAGTGGCCCTTCCCAGTCTTACAGCTTCTATTGCTTCCAGCTTGGAAAGTTGTCCGGTAAGAGATAGAAGCTGCTCTCCCCTGGCAGTGTTCTCTGACGGTATCAGGAACACATCCTTGATGGGAAGATGTTCATCGAGTTCTTCATATCTAACCTGGATAAATGCGTCTTCATAGCCAAACACCCTGATTTCCATGGAGCTGTCTTCCCGATCTATATTTAGGAATACGTAGTTGCCGTTTCCTCTTGAGATCGGTCTGGTCACATTTCCATCCCGAAAGATACGAACATCTCTCTCCGTTACAATCTGTCCGGTTGTGGTATCCAACAATCGAAGCAGAAGATCCAGTCTGTAACGGATTTCGTTGTTTTCCATCCTTTACTCGTTCCCCCTTTCTTCAGAAGCAATATGCAGTCCGAAGGATGCATCCACAACTCTGGGAGTGTCGATAACAACCTCGCTGGATAAGAATACGGGTGCCGCCTTATAGAACAGGCTGACCTGATAGGGCTTGTTAATCGCCTGCCACACCCTCACCTTCTCCTCCAAACTTATCTTCGCTTGAGACAGTACAATAGGAGGTTCCTGCGTATCTATCCAAGACTGCAGCTGGTTTGGAAGGACAGCACAGTTGTCATTGACAATCTGGGCTACTCTTCCGATGATTTTTTGTATATCCGGAGCCTTTAGTCCCATCTGGGAGGATCCGTTGATAAAAACCATATAGTATAAACCATACGGTTTAGGCGGCTTGGAAAGCTGAATTTTGCCTTTTTGAAGGAAGGGCGGCTGAGTAACCAGCGCTTCCTCCTGTATATCATACAAATAGAGTCCTACAATATAGTCCACATCCTGGTCCGCAGGAGACGAAATCTCTATATTGTTTGGAGACGGAATCGGCTCCGGACACATCTTCTGTCGTAAGGTTTTTACAATATATGCGCTGACATCAGCAATAATAGGATAATCTGCCATTAATTCAATCCCCCTTTAAAAGCTTCTACCATACTGCGTATTTCCTCGTCCATATCTTCCGTGACGCAAACGCCGTATCCGGTTCCTTCGAAATACACAGCCTGACAGCCAAAGCAATCATCGCATACCTCCTCCGGCAGATACAACTCTCCCATATACATCAGAGGTGCAATACTCATTTCCATCACAGCCCCGTCTTCTAATTGAGCTTCCTTACTTCCTACAATAAAGGAATACACCCTTCCCTTTTTTGAGAGGATACAGTTACGCTTGCTGTCATTATAGATATAACGGTAGCTTGTGGCATAGGCTACCACATAAGCCGGAATAAAATGGTCTGTCAAATTTCCCTTACAGACAGGGTATATAAATTTGTTTCCATCCTTCAGACATCTTGCCAAAAGCTCAGCCAACAAATCCTTGGCATTTTGATAGCCATCTTTATCCAGCTGGGAGGCTGTGCAAAGGGCTGCTGCCTTCTCGTTCGCGCTCATGGAATCAAAATCTGTACCGGAAGAATCGTTCTTCTGTCCCACCAGGCTTTCTAAGCCCGAAAGCAAATCGGATTTTGAGGCATCCTTTCCCAGCAT
>CAMAHO010000011.1 GCA_945834545.1 uncultured Lachnospiraceae bacterium
TTTTTAACTTAGACTAACTCTCCATTCCGATATTTCATCACAATCTGCTGGATGCGTTCATTCGGGTTCAGCAAATCACTGATGGAAGAGTCGTGGTTCAGTGTATCGATGATGTAAGCAATATATTTGCTCATATCGCAGTTGATGTACCATTCCCGCTCCAACAGCTCGGGAGTCTGATAGATGAGATTTGTGGTCAGTACACGGGTGATGATACCTTCCTCATACGCCTTGTCAAAGCCGCTTAAGCCGGCTGTGAAAAGACCAAAGGTGGAAAAGACAAAAATATTTCTGGCCTTTCTTTCCTTTAAGGCAGCCGCTACTTCTAAGACGCTTTCGCCGGAGGAAATCATATCATCAATAATAATCATATCCTTACCTTCTACGCTGGTACCCAGAAATTCGTGGGCCACAATGGGATTTCTACCGTTTACAATTTGGGTATAATCCCTGCGCTTGTAAAACATACCCATATCCAGCCCCAACACATTGGCAATGTAGATGGCACGCTTCATACCACCTTCATCCGGGCTGATAACCATCATATGATCACTGTCAATCTGTAAATCCTTCACATTTTTTAACAAGCCTTTAATAAACTGGTACGCCGGCTGAACTGTTTCAAAACCGTGGAGGGGAATAGCGTTTTGAACACGAGGGTCATGGGCATCGAAGGTTATGATGTTGTCCACACCCATGCGAACAAGCTCCTGAAGAGCCAATGCGCAGTCCAAGGATTCTCTCTGGGTTCTCTTGTGCTGTCTGCTCTCGTACAGGAAGGGCATGATGACGGTGATTCTTCTGGCCTTTCCGCCCACAGCAGAGATAATTCTCTTTAAATCCTGATAATGGTCATCCGGTGACATGCGATTCTCGTGTCCGCAGAGAGAGTAGGTCATAGAGTAATTGCATACATCCACCATGATATATAAATCGGTACCGCGGACAGATTCCAAAATCATACCCTTTGCTTCACCGGAACCAAATCTGGGAACCTTTGATGAAATCAAATAGGATTCTCTCTGATATCCTGAAAATGCCAGAGAATCTTTGTGCTCACTTTCCCGTTCGCATCTCCATTTTACCAGATACTTGTCCACTTTTTCGCCAAGAATGCGGCATCCCTCAAGGGAAATAATACCCAGTGAACCTACCGGTATTGTCTCTAGATTACGCTTTTCCTCGCGTATAGCCATGCGTACATTCCTCCATATTGTGAAAATTGATGTCTTACCGAATTCCGTTGGAAATCAGACGATAATCCGGTCCGGTTAATCGGCATATTATATAGTTTGCAGTAATTCTTGAAAAAATACGGTCGGAATATCGGTCTCTTAATTCCTCAAAGGACAGATTGGAAGAAATTAGAGTCGATTTTTGCCGTAGATGTCTTTCGTTGATGAAATCAAATAATTGGGAGGAGACAAAGCTGTTTGTCATCTCAGTGCCCAGGTCATCGATTATCACCAAGTCATAATTGTATAGATTTTTACAATAATTGTAAAGAACTTCTTTGTTCTTTTGTCCAAAGGAATATCGTGACAACAAATCAAAAAAACCAATGGAGCTAAAATACATAACGGAATAGCCCTTCTCAATCAAGGCGTTTGCAATACAGCCGGATAAAAAGCTTTTGCCGGTGCCGACAGTACCCATCAAATAGAAGTTCTGGTATTCTGTCTCAAAGCTATCTACAAAAGAATGAGCCTGCATTACAGCAGACTTTAGGTGTCTTAAGTCCTCGCCATCCCGATAGTCATAGGAAATATCCCTAAAGTGACTGGACAAGAGAGAGTTGTCCATATTGGAATTTTCATACAGCAAGGCAATTTCCCGTTTGATAAAGCAGTGGCACTTAGTCTTTGCAAAGGCCTGGCCATCCTGGGTGGTCCGGCCTACAAGGTAGCCTGTATCCTGGCAGTCCTTACACTGATAGATGGGATCCAGGTAAGTTTCGGGAAAACCGGCGTTTCGAAGCAGAGCTTTCTTTTTCGAAGCAATGTCCATAAAGTTGGTGTCAGGCTCCACAGAGCCCTGCTCCAGTCTGGCTTTTAGTTTTTGGAGAGCAAGAGAGGCACTGCTTTGGGCTATGCTTTCATATTCCGGCAGCAGTCTGTCGATTTCTTCCTTGCGTCGATGCAGTTCCCGAAGATTCTCGTCCTGAATCGCTTCGTATTCTCGCATTATGCGGTTGTATTGTTCGTTCGTTAATCCCATAAAGTCTCCCAAACAAGCCGGCGATAAGAGCCCATTAGTAGTTGCGAATCAGTTTTTTCTCCAGCTCATCAAAATTGTATTCGGTTTGTGCAAATTGATTAAACTTATTGGAACTGCCAAGGGTTCCGGTCCGAGCGGAAGCAACCCGCTTTTGATGGGTGGAATCCGCTTTTGCGATGTCTTCCCGATCTCGAATATTCTGTCGTTTCCAATTGGAAAGAATTCCTTCTGCATAGTCAAATCTATTTTTGTCGGTAGCCAGTACCGTTTTTTTGCAAGCCTCAATAATGATTTCTATGGAGAAACCGTATTCATCTGTCCAACGGGATATGTATTCTACTTCAATCGGGGTCGGTGTTCCGGATTTCCCCAACTCGTTCATAATAGTATATACCTTGGGGTCATATTTCCCAGCTCTCTTTTGAGCCTCTTCAGGTGTGCTAATCCCTTCCTCAGCCCAGGAAATAGCCACTTTTTCAATATATTTGAAATCTTTTTTTCCGCGACCAAGACAATATTCGAATAAATAATAAACCAAGTCATCGTTGAAATGAAGCACATCCTTAAAAAAGAGGACTGACCGCATTTCAGCCGGAGACAGAGGCTTTTGTACATAGGACTCTATCACAAACAGAAACTCTCTGGTAAGTAAGGAATCCTTTGCTGCCTGCAGTTGGGAAGCAGAGTAATTGGGCTTTTTGTAAGCTGCCTCGTTTTGAACAGGAATACCCTGGGCGACAGTGGCAGCCTGTGCAGCAGGAGCAACCTGTGTAGCAGGGGTAACCTGTGCAGTAGGCGTAACCTGTGTGGCAGGGGCAGGGGCAATCTGAACGGCAGGCGGAATGGGGGGTTCCATGCGAGACAGAGATAGATTCCTAGTATTCTCGCTATCAGAAGCCTCACTCTTGGTGGTAAAATCCAACAAATGAATGCCTGTTAAATTCCCTAAGGTGTCATAATCAAGCTCCAAAAGCTCCTTTTTCTCCCAATATTTCAGCGCACGGATGACATCCTTTTCAGTATGATTGAACAAATCGGCCATATCAGACACGCTGGTAGTTAAGCCGGCAGAAAGCATGCGCAATAAATAAAGGTAAACCTTCAATTGGGCATCATTTGCCCCGGGCATATATTCATCTATGAAATAATTGGACACAGCAGTGCTGCCTGTCGTAGTTTCTCTGTAAACTCGTAAACGTGCCATAAAACACAACCTTCCCACCAAAATCAGCTGTCTTCCGGAAACCAAGGTCGGAAAACTATTTCAATATAGCATAAGGTACAACAAAAAGATATGGCAATTTAGACGAAAGCATTTTCCGCATTTTTATTGTGGTAAATTGTGGAAAATGTGTATATTGTGGATAATTAAATCAATTCACAGTGTTGAAGGGAGGACTGTCCCAGATGGGTGTTGTAGTCAGCCCCTATTAGGCTTATCCACATTTTGGGGGAGCAATATCCACAAACTCCTCCTTACGCCTTCGCCTTTAACGCTGTGGATATTGTGGATTATGAGATTCCTAACAAATGATTGCCGATTTTATAGACATCTCCGGCCCCCATAGTTATCAACATGTCATCCTTTATGCAATTTTCCAATAGGAAATTTTCAATTTCATCAAAGGATTTAAAATACTCACAGGGATGGTTTAAAGCTAGTATGGCATCTTGCAAGGTGGCAGAGCTGATTCCTAAGGTATCTGTTTCTCGGGCGGCGTAAATATCTGCCAGTATCACTCTGTCGGCCAGGGACAGAGCCTGGGCAAAATCCTCTAAAAAGGCCTTGGTTCTGGTGTAGGTGTGAGGCTGGAAAACACACCAGATGCGTCCCTTGGCGATGGCCTTAGCAGCCGTCAGGGTGGCGCAAATCTCGGAGGGATGATGGGCATAATCGTCAATCACCTCCACACCGCATAAACTGCCTTTTCGCTCAAAACGACGGTCCGTGCCGGTAAATTCCTTCAGTGCCTTTGCAGTGACTTCATCCGGTATCCCCAGGAAATCAGCCAGAGCGATGGCAGCCAGGGCATTGCAGATATTATGCTTCCCGGGAACCTGCAGAGTAAAGGTTCTGACAGGCTGCCCCTCCCTTTGCAGGGTAAAGGAAGTTTTATTGTTTTCAAAATGCAGATTAGTGGGAACATAGTCACAGGAGCCTTCCAAACCAAAGGTTAAGACCTTACAGGGTAAGTCCTTTGTAAAGTAGTCCAGCTGTTCTATTTCACCGTTGATTACCAGACAGCCGTCCTCCGGAAGCAAGTGGGCAAATTCCCGGAAGGAGTGGCGAATGTCGTCCAAATCCTGAAAGAAATCCAGGTGGTCCTCCTCCACATTCAAAATGACGCCACACTTGGGGAAAAAGCTCAAGAAACTGTTGGTGTATTCGCAGGCCTCCGTTACCAGATAATCGCTGCGACCGATGCGAACATTGCCCTGGATGCTTTTTAAGCTTCCCCCTATAAATAAGGTAGGATCCAGATTTGCCTCCAACAGAATTTCACTCAGCATAGAAGTAGTGGTGGTTTTTCCGTGGGTTCCGCTGATGCCGATAGGACAGGCATAGTGTTTCATCAGCTGCCCCATGATTTCGCCTCTGGTTAAAAGCGGAATTCCCAGCTTTACTGCCTCCATATATTCCGGATTGTCCTTCTTGATGGCACTGGTATAAATTACACATTGGATATCCGTGGTGATATTGCTGGCTCTGTGCCCATAAAACACCTGAACACCGTTTTCCTCCAAATGCGTACAAGCGTCACTTCTTGACCTGTCGGAACCGGATACAGAAAAGCCCTTGTTCTTAAAAACCAGGGCCAGACCGCTCATGCTGACACCGCCTATTCCGATGAAATACAGATGACAAGGATTTGCAAAATCTACTTGGTACATGTCTATTCTCCTTATAAATAATCGATATTTTTTTCTTCTAATTTATAGTTTGTTTACATACAGATAGGTATTGGAAGACTTAACTGTGTGTTGAATGATGAAATACTATAATAATGAAATACTATAATGATACCTACGGATTGCTGCGCACTTCGTGCTCTCGCAATCCTGAGCTAAATGATACCTACGGATTGCTACGCACTTCGTGCTCTCGCAATCCTAGGCCAAATGATACCTACGGATTGCTGCGCACTTCGTGCTCTCGCAATCCTGAGCCAAATGATACCTACGGATTGCTGCGCACTTCGTGCTCTCGCAATCCTACCCAATATTCGCATATCGCGAGACTATCGTCCCGCTTTTATGCGAATATTGGGGCGGGTCCCAAGGTCTTATACCCACATTTGAGCAAGCTCAATGTGGGTAAAGACTTTGGTACCCTGGTATCATTATATACTCCCAAATACCAAATGAAAACAGGAAATAGTGGGATTTTGTGTAACAGTTCCGTAGCGCCATTCGCAAAGTCGCGCTTTCAGCGCTTCCCCGCTGCTTCGCAGCTTTCTTTGCTCATATCTTGGCGCTCATCTCATAACCTATGCACCATGTGTTTATGCAAGCATAACACACATGGTGCATAGGTTATGGCAGAACTGTTACAATATAAAATAGAGTGAATAGTGCATAAAATTTTGTAAAAATAATTGCAAAATTTGGTGGATATGCTATAATATTGCATAAGAAACTAAGAATTGTATTCTTAATTTCAGACAGTTATAGAGGACGAGGTGATGACATGATTAAAAAAGAGATGATAGCCATGTTATTAGCCGGAGGACAAGGAAGCCGTTTAGGTGTTCTTACCTCGAAGGTGGCTAAGCCTGCAGTGGCATTTGGAGGAAAGTATCGCATTATCGATTTCCCTTTGTCAAACTGCATCAATTCCGGAGTGGATACAGTCGGTGTACTGACACAGTACCAGCCCTTGAGGTTAAATACCCATATAGGCATCGGTATTCCCTGGGATTTGGATCGCAATATCGGTGGTGTGACAGTGCTCCCGCCCTATGAAAAGAGTACGAACAGTGAATGGTATACAGGTACTGCCAATGCGATTTACCAGAACCTGGAGTATATGGAGAGCTTTAACCCGGAGTACATCCTGATTCTGTCAGGGGATCATATCTACAAGATGGACTATGAGGTTATGCTGGACTTCCACAAGGCGAACAATGCAGAGGTCACCATCGCCGTTATGCCTGTTCCTATGGAGGAGGCAAGCCGTTTTGGAATTATGATTACGGACGAGAATAAGAAGATTGTGGACTTCGAGGAGAAGCCTGCCCAGCCCAGAAGCAATTTGGCCAGCATGGGAATCTACATATTTAACTGGAAAACATTGAAGGAGGCATTGATTACCAATGCAGAGCAGCCTTCCTTGGATTTCGGTAAGCATGTCATTCCCTATTGCCATGAGAAGGGCTGTCCTCTTTATGCATATGAATTTAACGGCTATTGGAAGGATGTAGGAACCTTGAGCTCTTATTGGGAGGCCAATATGGAGCTTATCGACATTGTGCCCGAGTTTAATCTGTACGAAGAGTATTGGAAAATCTATACCAAAAGCGAGATTCAGCCTCCTCAGTATGTGGCAGCTGACAGCGTGGTAGAGAGAAGTATCATCGGCGAAGGTACAGAGATTTACGGCAAGGTTTACAATTCTGTCATAGGCTGTGGTGTTACCATCGGCAAGAACACCGTTGTAAAGGATTCCATTATTATGAATCACACTGTCATCGGCGACAATAGTGAGCTGTATAAAGCAATTGTGGCAGAGGATGTACAGATTGGTAATCAGGTGCGTTTGGGCTATGGGGATGAGGTTCCCAATGATACGGCTCCTCATATCTATAATCAAGGCATAGTCACTGTGGGAGAGAAGAGTGTGATTCCTGACGGAATTACAGTCGGAAAGAACGCTGTGGTCTTTGGAGAGACAAGCGCCGAGGATTATCAGGACGGTAAGCTGCTTCCCAGCGGAAAAACTTTGATTAAGGCAGGTGAATAAGCATGAGAGCGATAGGTATTATTTTAGCCGGCGGTAACAACCATAAGATGAAGGAGCTCTCCCAAAAGAGAGCGGTCTGTGCCATGCCCATTGCAGGCAGCTACAGAAGCATCGACTTCACATTAAGTAATATGTCAAACTCCCATATCCAGAAGGTAGCTGTGCTCACTCAGTACAATGCACGTAGTCTAAACGAGCATCTGAATTCTTCTAAGTGGTGGGATTTTGGACGTAAGCAGGGAGGTCTGGAGGTGCGCACTCCGGTTGTGACTGCAGATAACAGTAACTGGTACAGGGGTACGGCAGATGCCATTTATCAGAACATTAACTTCTTAAAGAACAGCCATGAGCCTTATGTTGTGATCGCATCCGGCGACTGTGTTTATAAGTTGGATTTTGGTAAGCTTTTGGAATATCATATCGAAAAGCAGGCAGATATTACAGTGGTTTGTACGGAATTGCCTGAGGATGTACCCTGTGAGCGTTTCGGTACCGTCAGGATGAATGAGAATTACAAGATTGAGGAGTTTGAGGAGAAGCCTCTTCAGGCCAAAGGCCATACCATTTCCTGTGGCATCTATGTCATTCGTAGAAGACTTCTGATAGAAATGATAGAGAAGTGTGCTCAGGAGGATCGTTACGATTTCGTGCGTGACATCCTGGTTCGCTACAAAGATATTAAGAAGATTGTGGGATATAAGATTAAGGATTACTGGAGAAATATTTCCACTGTTCAGGATTACTTTGAGACTAATATGGATTTCTTAAAGCCTGAGGTGAGGGATTACTTCTTCAAGCAATATCCGGACATTTACTCTAAGGTGGATGATTTGCCTCCTGCAAAGTACAATGTAGGCTCCAATGTGAGAAACAGTCTGATTTCCAGTGGATGTATTGTGAACGGCACCGTAGAGAATTCTATTGTATTTAAGAAGAGCTATATTGGAAATAATACGGTTATCAAAAACTCCATCATCTTAAACGATGTGTATATCGGAGATAATGTGTACATTGAAAACTGCATCGTCGAAAGCCACGACACGATTCGTGCAAATACCAGGTATGTAGGCGAAGATGGTATTCGGATTGTGGTGGAAAGGAACGACCGGTATATCCTGTAAGGGAGAATAAAAGGTCTCAATTTAGGAAGACAGTATCCTTTCATGTTGGGGAACATAGGACTGTCAAAGATATCTACGATAAATGGGGGGAGAGCTATGGAGGTAACTGATGTTCGTGTTCGCAAATTTTCCAAGGAAGGTAAGATGAAGGCGGTGGTTTCCATCACCCTGGACGAAGAATTTGTCATACATGATATTAAAGTAATCGAAGGAGAGAAGGGCCTTTTTATTGCAATGCCTAGCAAGAAAGGACTGGACGGTGAGTACCGGGATGTGGCACATCCTATCAACACTCAGATACGTGAAAAAATCCAAAGTGCGATTATGGAAGGCTATAACAGAGCCTTGGAAGCATCAGAGTAGATGTTGAAACTTTATAGTTTGCTGGAGAAGGGCGAAGCAGAGAGCTTCGCCCTTTTTAGCGGGGCTCGTAGAGAGCTTCTTTTTAGCAGGAGCAGAAGAGCTTTCTTTTAACGGGAGCTTTGACACTCGTTATAAAATGGTCTATCATATAGAAATAGCTGATTTAGAAATGCGAGGAGAAAAGGATGTATCTGATTGTTGGCTTGGGAAATCCCGGCAGAGAATATGAAAATACAAGGCATAATGCAGGGTATATGGTGGTGGATGCCCTGGCGGAGAAATGTGGCATAGATGTCCTGGAGAAGAAGCATAAGGCATTGATTGGCAAGGGTGTGGTGGTCGGTCAAAAGTGTATTCTGATGAAGCCACTGACCTATATGAATTTAAGCGGAGAAAGCGTGATGGATGCTTGCCAATATTATAAGATCGATCCCACCCAGGAACTCATTGTGATTTCAGATGACATTAGCCTGGAGGTGGGGAAGCTGCGCATCCGCAAAAAAGGAAGTGCAGGTGGACACAATGGATTAAAGAATATCATTGCACATTTTGGCCATGATACCTTTATGCGACTAAAGGTTGGCGTGGGAAACAAGCCACCTCGAATGGATTTGGCAGATTATGTGTTAGGGCATTTTACCAAGGAGGAGAGAACGCTTATGGAAGAAGCTGCAGGGCGAGGAGCAAAAGCCATCCAAGCGATTCTCACAGAAGGTCCTGACAAGGCTATGAATTTGTTTAACTAATGCCGGTAACAGCAAACCGGAAGGAGAGTAGATATGCAGGCAATACTAGCGCCGTTTCGAGAACTGGCTGATTATGATAAAACGATAAAATGCCTCAGAGAAAATCGCGGACCGGTGGCGTTCACGGGCTGTGTAGATTCCCAGAAACTTCACGTGGCATACTGCCTTTCGCAGGAGGCCCAGGTCCGTGTGATTGTGACCTACAATGATGTCAGGGCCAAGGAGATATACGAGGAATATCAATTTTATGACAAAAATGTCATGTTATATCCTGCAAAGGATTATATTTTCTTTCAGGCAGACCTTCACGGAAACCAGCTTACCAGAGAGCGGGTGAAGGTGCTGCAAAGACTGGCCGGTAAGGAACCCTTTACCATCGTCACCACCTTTGCTGCTCTGCTGGCACCTCAGGTCATGTGGAGGGAGGAGGATATCCTGCATCTGGAGAGAAACGGGTATTTGGAGCCGGAGCAGGTGGCTAGACAGCTGGTGGTTTTAGGCTATGAGAAATGTCATCAGGTGCAGACTCCCGGTCAGTTTGCTATGAGAGGCGATATTGTAGATATTTTCCCATTAACGGAAGAGAATCCGGTGCGAATTGAGCTTTGGGGAGATGAGATTGAATCCCTCAGAAGCTTTGACGTTTTAAGCCAGCGTTCTCTGGAACAGCTACAGGAAATGGTGGTGTATCCCGCGGCGGAATTTCTTCTCACACAAGAGCAAAAGGAAGGCGGCGTTTTGCGTATCCGTAAGGAGATGACAGAAAGGGTGGAGGACCTTCGGTCAAAGTTTCTGACCCAGGAAGCCTATCATTTAAAAACCCAGGTGGAAGAATTTTTGGAAAATCTGACAGAATTGTCAGGAAAAGTGAATCTGGACAGTTATATCCACTATTTTTATGGAAAGTGTCCCTCCTTTGTGGACCTGCTGGCAGAGCGCAAGCAGGATTCCGTACTGTATTTTATTGACGAACCGGAGCGAGCCTACGCCCAGGGAAAGGCAGTGGAGTCAGAGTTTGCCGAGAGCATGAAGATGCGATTGGAAAAGGGCTATTTGCTGCCCGGACAGATGGAGATTTTATTTCGTCCGGATGAGATTCTGCACTCCCTGGAGCGACAGAGAGTGGTCACCCTAGCTATGCTGGAATACAAGGACACAATCTTTGATACCGTCCTCAGACGAGACCTTGCCACCAACAATGTGACGTCCTACAAAAACAACTTTTCCTCCCTGGTGGCGGATGTAAAGAGCTATTTAAGGAGAGGGTATCGAGTCCTTTTGCTATCCGGATCAAGAGCCAGGGCGGAGCGACTGGTGGATGATCTGCGCGATCGAGAGGTGCTGGCAGTGTATTCGGACAACCCGGAGAGAGAGGCGATTCCCGGAGAGGTCCTTACTATGTATGGACGCATTAACAAGGGATTTGAGTATTCCCTGTTAAAGTTCGTAGTCATCTCGGAAAACGACATTTTAGGCACACGAAATCAGAAGAAACAGAAACACTCCAACTTAAAGAAGTACGGAGGACAGAGAATCACCAGCTTTGATGACCTAAAGATTGGCGATTATGTGGTTCATGAGCAGTACGGCCTGGGTGTTTATAAGGGAATCCAGCAGCTTGAGGAGGAGAGGGTCGTCAAGGACTATTTTCGCATTGAGTATTTAAACGGAGACTATCTGTTAGTGCCAGCCTCCGACCTGGACAATATCCAGAAATATGCCAATGCGGACACGGCCAAGCCTCCTAAGATTAACCGCCTGGGTTCTTCTGAATGGGCAAAAACCAAAAGTAAGGTTCGCACCGCCGTAGATGAGGTGGCAAAGGATCTGGTGGAGCTCTATGCCTCCAGACAGAATGCCAGAGGCTTTCAGTTTAGTAAGGATACCGTCTGGCAGACCGAGTTTGAGGAACAGTTTCCCTATGAGGAGACAAGAGACCAGCTGGACGCCATCGCAGATACCAAGGCAGATATGGAAAGCGAGCGCATTATGGATCGTCTCATCTGCGGAGATGTGGGCTACGGTAAGACGGAAATTGCCATTCGAGCCGCCTTTAAGGCAGTACAGGACGGTAAGCAGGTGGCTTACCTGGTTCCCACCACAATCCTAGCCCAGCAGCATTATAACACCTTCGTGCAGAGATTTAAGGATTACCCGGTGCATATCGAGCTGTTAAGCCGTTTTAAGACCACCAAGGAGGTCAATGCCATCCTGGAAGGGCTTTCCAAGAAAACAGTGGATATTGTGATTGGTACCCATAAGCTTTTGTCAGACAAGGTAAAGTTCGCCGATTTAGGGCTCCTAGTCATTGACGAGGAGCAGAGATTTGGCGTCACCCATAAGGAAAAAATCAAAAAGCTAAAGGAAAATGTGGATGTACTCACCCTCTCGGCAACGCCCATTCCCAGAACCCTCCATATGAGTCTGGTGGGAATCCGGGATATGAGCGTGTTGCAAAAGCCGCCGGAGGACCGTTTGCCGATTCAAACCTATGTGCTGGAATACAACGAGGAAATGGTCCGGGAGGCTATCGCAAGAGAGCTTGCCAGAGGCGGACAGGTCTATTATGTATATAATCATGTAAATAACATCGCAGATGTGGCAGCTAATCTGGCAAAGCTTATGCCGGAGGCCAGTGTGGCCTATGCCCACGGGCAGATGAAGGAGCATGAGCTGGAAAACATCATGATGGATTTCATCCAGGGAGAGATTGATGTGCTGGTGTCCACCACCATTATCGAGACCGGCTTGGATATTTCCAATGTCAATACCATCATCATCCGGGATTCGGAAAATATGGGACTGTCCCAGCTGTATCAGCTTAGGGGTCGAGTGGGCCGTTCTAACCGGACAGCCTACGCCTTCCTGATGTATAAGAGGGATCGGATCTTGAGTGAGGTGGCTCAAAAGCGGCTGGGAGCCATCAAGGAATTTACCGAGCTGGGCAGTGGCTTTCGAATCGCTATGCGAGACCTGGAAATCAGAGGAGCCGGAAATCTGCTGGGGAAACGGCAGCATGGGCATATGGCGGCAGTGGGATATGACTTGTATTGCAAGATGCTCAATCAGGCAGTGATGAAATGTAAGGGCCTGCCGGTGAGCCAGGATTTTGCCACTGTCATAGACCTCAATGTAGATGCCTACATTCCGGAAACCTACATTGTAAACGAGGAGCAGAAGCTGGATATCTACAAGCGAATTGCCGATATGGAGACCGAGAAGGATAGAGAGGAAATGCTGGATGAGCTGTTGGACCGCTTTGGGCAGATACCGGAGATTGTGGATAATCTCCTTCGGATTGCCCGCATCCGGGTGAGAGCTCACGAGCTGGGAATCACGGATGTGAAAGGGATTCCCGGTAGGCTGACCTGTATTCTTAGGCCGGATGTGAAGTTAGATATACAGAAAATGCAGGCCTTGCTGAAAACTTATCAGGGCAGTCTGACTCTGGAGACCACCGGTAAGCCAAGGCTGATTTTTACCTTTGAAGCTACTGAAATTCCGGAAGAGGACGGCAGACTGGCCCTGGCTGCCAGCGAGCAGCTTTTAGACGAGTTGGAAAAAATAGGGAATTGAGTGAAACAAAAAAGGATAAAATTTTCCTGCCTCATCCCTAAAGTTTTATGTAATCCCTCCGATAAACATAGTAAGCAATTCAAAATCGGTATTGTTGAAAGGAGGGATTCCAGATGCGTATTGAAGCTTATAATCAGGTACAGCAGTTGTATCAAGCACAAAAGGTCAATCGTACGCAACCCACTTTAGCAGCTGCCAAAACGGACAAGGTTCAGATTAGCAGTCTTGGAAAGGATATTCAGTCCGCCAAGTCCGCAGTGATGAGCACACCCGATATCAGGGAGGATGTAGTAGCTGGACTAAAAGAAAAGATTCAGAATGGCACCTATGAGGTGGACACAGCAAGCTTTGCAGAAAAGCTGCTGGCTAAGTACGGGGAAATGAGGTAATCTAAGTGGCTAGTTTAATGGAAAACCTGATAGATGTACTGGAGAAACAAAGCAGTGAATATGAGGTGCTACTTGGATTATCTCAACAAAAGACCCCCATTATTGTATCCGGAGATCTGGCACAGTTGCAGGAGATTACAGATAAGGAGCAGGAGCAGGTTAGTATTCTGGCGAATCTGGATAAAAAGAGGGCGGAGATTACCGCTGATATTGCAAATGTGTTAAACAAGAATGCAGAGACATTAAAACTTAGAGACTTGATTGCCATGCTTTCTGCCAGGCCTACAGAGCAGAAAGCATTAGCAGCGGCTCACGACAGACTGGGAGCTGCGGTTCATGAGTTAAAGCGTGTAAATGAGCAAAATAAAGAGCTGTTGGACAATGCACTGGAAATGATTTCCTTTGAGATGAATCTGGTGCAGTCCACGCAGTCAGCACCGGAGACAGCGAACTATAACAAGGGTGCCTACAATACCGGGAATACCATGGGAGTGAGCACCGGGCGGTTTGACGCCAAGCAGTAATAGAGGTGATGATCAATGCCATTAATGGGTAGTTTATATATAGGGGCGTCTGGATTACAGACGAGTCAAAATGCGCTGAATACCACAGCGCATAATTTATCTAATACGGACACAGTAGGCTATACCAGGCAGCAGGTACAGCAGACAGACAAAGCCTACATTACCATATCCAGGTCCGCTTCTGCCAGCTCCTATCAGCAGGTTGGTTTAGGCACCACCTATGCCAGAGCAAAGCAGGTGCGAGATTACTTTTTGGATAAAACCTATCGCAAGGAAAGCGGGCGATTGGAATTTTACAATACCTCCTACAAGGTAATGGAGGAGGTGGAGGCTCAGCTGGGAGAGCTTACCGGCGAGGCCTTCCAAACCAATATTTCTGATTTCTGGACCTCCGTGCAGGAGCTGGTGAAGGACCCTACAAGCTCCGTGACACAAGGTCTTTTCGTGCAAAGAGCGGCAGAGTTCGTGGAGAGAGCCTCCGCTGTTTATGAAGGGCTTTCCTCTTATCAGGACAATCTCAACCGTCAGGTCAAGCAGCAGGTGGACAAAATCAATGAGTATGGACAGAAGCTCTTAACCTTAAACGATCAGATACGAACCATTGAAAGCGGTGGGGTGGAGCAGGCCAACGACTACAGAGATGCCAGAAACCTGCTCTTAGATGAGCTGGCTTCCCTTACGGATATCTCCTGGGCAGAAGATTTGTACGGCAATGTTACCGTGAAGATTGAGGGCGTGGACTTCGTCAAGGGCGGACAATGCTATGAGATTGGGTTAAAGGTCAGCGAGGCAACCGGCTTTTATACTCCCTTCTGGCCCCAGAATGCTGAGTACAAGGTGCTGGAAAACGGGACCAGGGATTACGATATTGACGGCGCCATCGTGTTTGACTTGGACAAGGAGATTTCCTCTGACAAAAACACGGACATTGGAAAGTTAAAGGCTATGCTTTTGGCAAGAGGCGACCACAGAGCAGATTACACAGACATCCAGAAGGATTATGACGCTGTGTCTCAATCGGTTGTGATGAATATTCAGGCAGAATTTGACCAGTTAATTCATGCAGTCGCCACGAAGATTAACGGCATCTTGGCAGAGGCTGCCGGCCAGAAGACAGGCGATCTGATGTTGGCAAACGGTACCCAGTTAAAGGGCGTTTCCTATGTAGAGGCAGAGCCTAATGGGTATCTTAGAAAGGATGACGGAAGTCCTATTCAGGTCTTTTCCAAGGCCACCACAGACAGCTATGATAAGGTGGTGGGAGCAGACGGAAAAACCTATTTTGTATATCGACCGGAGGATATGACTGAGCAGGATTCCTTATACAGTATCAAGAACCTGCAGATTGACAGGACTTTGATGCAGAAGCCCTCTATGCTGGGCTTCAAAAAGACAGATTCCGCGGCTGACATAGAGACTGTGGAAAAGCTTCGGGATGCGTTTACAGAAGAAATTTATACCCTGAATCCCAAGGTGCAGAAGCGTACCACATTTATGGATTACTATTCCGACCTGGTGAGCCAGGTGGCGAATTCCGGCTCTGTTTACAAGGGAATTTACACCAATCAGGAGGATACAGTGGAATATACGAAAAGCGCCAGAGACCAGGTGCTTGGCGTTTCCAGCGATGAGGAGCTGTCCAACATGGTTAAGCTTCAGAATGCGTACAATGCAGCCAGCCGATATATCAATTCCATCAGCGAGATGCTGGAGCATATTATCAACACACTAGCAGTATAGGAGGTAGCCTATGTCTTCCCAGTTTTTTGGACTGAATATTGCATATAGCGGACTTCTTGCCAGCAATGCGGCATTGAATACCACGGCCAACAATATTGCCAATGTGCAGACAGAGGGGTACAGCAGGCAACAGGTGGACCAGCAGGCCAGCATGCCTATCCGTGTCTTTCAGACCTACGGCTGCGCCGGTGCAGGGGTGGATACTCTGGCAGTGGAACGAATTCGAGATGACTTTTACGATACCAAATTCTGGAACAACAACGGCAAGGTCGGCGAATATGATATGAAACAGTATTATATGAAGCAGATTGAGACCTACTTTGATGACGATGGGGAGAATGCCGGCTTTAAAACCGTGTTTGACCAGCTGATGATAACCGGCATCGAGGAGCTTATGAAGAATCCCTCCAGCTCCACTACAAAGAGTCAGTTTGTGGGTTATGCAGGGTCTCTCACGGAGTACTTTAACGGACTTGCCGGCAACATGGAAGCGCTGCAGAAGGATGTCAATCTGGAGATTAAGCTAAAGGTAGATGAGTTAAATTCCCTGGCCGGAGAGATTGCAACCTTAAACAACCAGATTAACACCATAGAGCTTACAGGCATCAATGCCAATGAGCTAAGAGACCGCCGAAGTGTCCTGTTGGACAAATTATCGAAAATTGTAGATGTTGAAGTGACAGAAACTCCTATTATAGATAACAATAATCCCGACAGGGAGAGTGGCGCCAACCGCTGCCTGGTAAAAATTGCGGGAGGCCAGATTCTGGTGGACGGAAGTGAATTTAACGGCCTGGAGTGCGTGGGCAGAGCCAACTATGAGAAGGTCAACCAGACAGATATCGACGGCTTGTACGATGTCTATTGGGTAGGCGGAGAAAAATTTGACCTGACCAATGCTTCCCTGGGCGGAGAACTGCGAGGACTGGTTCACATTCGAGACGGTAACAACGGAGAAAATTTCACCGGAGCGATTACGGCAATCGGAACCACCAACGGGGGGCAGAATGACACCGTTACCGTGGAGGGCTCCAAGCATTATTTGCAGGATTTGAATAAGTGTAATCTGTCGGATCAGGGAGGCATCATTACCCTGGGAAATCAGGATTTCTATTACGACTCCTGGTCCGTGAATATCAGTTATGATGCTAGCGGCGAGGCACAGTACTCCTATACCTTTACCTTGTCCGGCAGCGACAAGAACCAGATGCGTGTCACCAACGACCGCGTGGGTAAGACTGCCAACATTGGAACCGGGATAGACTACCAGGGTGTTCCCTACTATATGAACCAGATGAATGAGTGGGTGAGAACCTTTTCCCAGAAGTTCAACAATATCCTGGAGGCAGGCAATGACAAGACCGGTGTCAAGATGTTCACCGGTGGTCACGCTACAGACAGTGATCAGTACACCTTTCCGGACGCTTCCCGCTACGATGTGTTTACAGATACAGCAGCCGCCGGCAGCAGTATGGTGGTAAATGTGGGGGACGATTCCTATTACAAGCTTACCGCCAAGAATTTCCAGATTCTTGCCGCTATGGAGTTAGACCCCAGCCTGATGGCAAACAAATACAGGGAAGGGGACGGCGTAGAAGCCAGTGACCTGTTAAACGACCTGAAGGATTTAGCCACTAACAAATCCAAAATGAGTTTCCGAGGCGCTTCTGCCTCCGAATTCCTCCAGGGCGTTCTCTCAGATGTAGCGCTGAATGCCTCCAGAGCCAACAGCTTCTACAGAAGCTTTACCAATATTTCTGACTCCATCGACAACCAGCGTATCTCTATCTCCGGCGTGGATGAGGACGAGGAGGCCGTGAACCTGGTGAAATATCAAAACGGCTACAACCTGGCAGCCAAGATGATTCAGGTTCTGACGGAAGTGTATGACAGACTGATTTTGAACACCGGTGTATAATTAGGGACGGAGTTTTTTGTTGATGCAAGCTTTACGATATGTGAAGCAAGCTACTGATTTTCACTTGTTGAAGCATAATCAGTAGCTTTTTTGTTGTTCTGGTGGAGGTGTTGTCCAGTACTGAAATGAAAAGAAGTGCAAATCTGAAACTTAGAAAAGATTTTCTCTTATCTATGAAAAGTAGAAGTGGAATCTAGTTTTACATCCAAGATATGAAAATATTCTCCTTTCCTTGTGTTAAGAATCGGGTTTGGCTGGTCGATATACATGTTGACATGAATTTTGTGTTAACAAACAGCCAATACGTTTTGATTCGTGTTACACCATAGGAGACAGAATATGAGAATTACCAACAAAATCATGCAGCGCAATAACCTTGCGAATATTAATACCAACAAGATTTATCAGGATACCCTGAGCAATAAAATGTCCACCCAGAAGAAAGTAGCCAGGCCTTCCGACGACCCTGTTGTGGCCATCAGAGCGCTTAGACTGCGCAGCAATGTAACGGAGGTAACCCAGTATTACAGCAAGAATATTCCGGATGCGGAGAGCTGGCTTAAGATTACAGAGGATGCTCTCAAAAATCATTCTCAGGTGTTGACTAATATGATTACCCAGTGCACCAAGGGCGCAAACGGTGATCTGACAGCAACGGACAGACAGATTATTTTAGAGCAGATGCAGGCGCTCTCCAATGAAATCTACAGCACGGCCAATGCAGACTATGCCGGGCGATATGTGTTTACAGGTTATCGGACGGATCTATCCTTAAGCTTTATTGCTGACGAGACAAAGAATTATGAGATTACCGAGCAGCTGCATACAGACAATCTGGACATGGTGACAAAGGTCAGTATGGAGGATATGCTCAACCTGAACGAATCCAACTACAAGGATGGTTCCATGAACAATATTCAGGCGGTGAACATGCAATCCGTGGATGTCTACCGAATCCGCCTTGCCTACAATGATTGTACAGAGGGTGTGAAGCCCTCCATTTCCTTCACCGACGGAACAGGAGCCAATATCCAGTGGAAGGATACGGACATTCAGGAGAAGAAGTCCTACGAGAATCCTTATGTGGAAGTAGCAAATGACCCGGATGCTATCATCTATGTGCCTGACACAGGAGAAATCCTGCTTGGCAAAAACAAATATGATCAGCTGATGAGCGTTAAGGATAATGTTGATACCACCCAGGATGAGTCAGAAATCCGTGTAACCTATGAGAAAAAGAATTGGAAGGCTGACGACTTGCGGCCGGAGCATTACTTCGCCTGCAAAGATAAGGACAAGGGAATCGATTACAATCCGGACTACCTGACCGGAGGGGCTGAAAGGCAGGATGTGGAATATGACATTGGTTTTAATCAGACCATCCGCGTGAATTCCACAGCAGATGAGTGCTTCCAGCACGGTATCGGACGAACCGTGGATGACTTGAGCAAGGCCCTGGAAGAGGTGGCTGCCCTGGAAAAAATCCAGACCAAGCTTCAGGCTGCAATGGATGAGACCACTTCTGAGTCGGATAAGGAAATCCTCCAGACCAGACTGGATGCCTTGGATAAGGCTTTGGCGCTTTCCAAGGACAAGACCCAGAAAATGTTTGAGAAAGGAATCACCACCTTCCAGAATTACCTAAATGATGCCAATTTAAGCATCACAAACTGCGGTACCAGAAGCAGCAAGCTGGAACTGGTAAAGAACCGTATGCAGAATCAGAAAACCACCTTCGAGACCTTGAAGAGTGAAAATGAGGATGTGGACATCACCGAGGTGGCAATTGAGCTAAACAGCGCTGAGCTCACCTACGAAGCCGCTCTTATGGCTACCGGTAAGGTAATGCAGAGCACACTGTTAAACTACATCTAAGCTAGGAACCGTATCTGTAGCGAGCAGGAAATATATTGAGAAGCTTTCTTCTATCGAGTGGAAAACTGAGATAACGGTAATTCATTGTAGCTTCTGAAAGATGCAAGAAAAGAAAAGCGCACTCCCAAGGTGCAGAAAGAGGTAGATATGTTAATTCATACAAAGATTTTTGGCGATGTAGAGATTTCTGACGACAAGATTATTACCTTTGAAAACGGTATCGTCGGATTTCCGGATTTAAAGACTTTCACCATCCTTCACGATGCAGAAAAGTCTGACGGAGGGATTCGTTTCCTCCAGTCCATCGAGGAGCCCGGCTTTGCTATGCCGGTGATGGATCCCCTCATCGTGGCTCCCGACTATGACCCCGAGGTGGAGGATGAGCTGTTGGCTCCTATCGGCAATGTCAGCAAGGGCAATATTTTGGTACTTGTTACCGTTCGCGTTCCCTCTGACCTGACACAGATGACCGTTAATTTGCAAGGCCCATTTGTCATCAATGTAGACGAAAGAAAGGCCTGTCAGGTGATTGTAGATACCGAGAAGTATCCTGTAAGATTCCCGATTTACGATATCCTTAAGGCAAGAAAGGATGGTGAATAAGATGCTGGCATTATCCCGTAAAAAGAATGAAGCAATCGTTGTAAACAACAACATCGAAATCACCATCTTGGAAATCAAGGGTGAGCAGGTAAAGATCGGCATTTCCGCTCCCAAGGAAGTGCCTGTATACCGCAAGGAAGTATACCTACAGATTCAGGAAGAGAACAAGGCCGTTGTGGATGTAGAAGGCCTGGAAGCACTGAAGAATTTCTTTGGATAAACATTAGGGACGGGGTTTTTTGCTGCTCTTCTCTGTCCCGAATGGTGCTTGTGATATTTTATTTATTGTGTTATTTTTGCTAGAAGAGGTGCTGCCGATAGACGGCTGAGCCCTTTAAATAGTGAAACAAAGACAACTGCCTCAGCTTTTCAGGGTCTAAGGGCGGTTGTTTTTGTTTGTGTTTTTATGTTCTTCGAAGTCTTTTCTGTGGTCTAATCTCTAGATTTTCTCCGCAAGCTTTTCGACTGCAAATCCTGTTCCAAATACTGCAAAGGTGTACAATCCAATAAAGCTTGCAAAAAAGTATAAAGAACTATAAAGAGTAATAAAAAGTATAAAGAGGTATAAAATGCAGAATCCGTTTACCACAACCTTCAGTAAAACACCGGAACAAACCTATATTGCTTCAGATAAGCTGGATGAAATATTGGAGAACTTTAGTTATGCTTCTCCATCAGAATTAGTCTATAAAATTACCGGAGTAAGGGGTTCCGGGAAGACAGTTATCCTGGCGAAAGTGGAGGAAGAAATGAGGAAGAGTCCATTTCAGGAAAAGGGATGGCTGCGTGCCGGCTCCTACTCTATGTACAGGGAGCGACTGAATAAGAGAGGGATTCTGAATACAAGACAAGGATATATCTCATTTGCCCTGCCCTTTTTTACGGATTATATTAAGGAGTATCATCATTAGGGACACAAATGAGCAACAAAAAACTCCGTCCCTAATGGTGCATAGCTCCCTAAAGTATCAACAACTTTCTGCCGATACATAAGTCATATGGAAGGAACCATATTCTTTTGCCAAGGATGGTATACATAAGAAATACTGAAAATAGGATGTTTTCATCAGGAGAAAGAACATGGTAGTTCAACATAATCTATCGGCTATGAATGCCAATCGTATGTATGGAATTACATACGGTCAGAAGGCAAAGACAACAGAAAAGCTAAGTTCCGGATATAAAATAAACAGAGCGGCGGATGATGCTGCCGGTTTGTCCATTTCCGAGAAAATGCGCAGACAGGTTCGCGGATTGAATCAAGGGACGAAGAATATTCAGGACGGAATCTCTACAGCCCAGATTATGGATGGAGCCATGAGCGAAGTACAGGATATTCTGCATCGCATGACAGAATTATCTGTCAAGGCTGCAAACGGTACTTTGACACCGGAAGACAGAAATGCCATAGAAAATGAGATGAAACAGCTTCGGGCGGAGTTGAATCGTACCACTGATACTGCAAATTTCAATGAAAAACCTCTTTTAAAGGCTGGTGATATCACACTTGGCTCATCCACTTCCGGCAGTGGAAAGACGGATGTAGTTTTTCTGATTGATAATACCGGAAGCATGGGAACATATATCAATAATGTGGTTTCAAATCTATCTACCTTTGCAGGCGGGTTGTCCGGCTGTAATGTGCAGTACGGCGTTGTGAAATACGGAGAGGAAAGCGAAGGAGCCGCAACAGCCTATCCAATGACGGATTCTGCAGCAACATTGAGAAATACCATAAGCGGAATTGGAGCTAGTGGTGGCGGTGACGAAAACGAATCCGCACTGGAAGCGATTATGAAAGCAACGGAATATCCTTTCCGCTCAGATGCCACCAAGGAATTTATCCTGGTAACAGATGCTCCCTTCCACGATAAGAATGTGGACGCAAGATCTACCTGGAGCAATGCTGATATACAGACGAAGCTGGCCACAGACAACATTCGCTTATCTGTTGTAACATCCCCAAGGTATATGGACTATTATGAAAACAATCTGGCCAATGGCAAGGTTCTCAATATGGAGTATGATTTCGCAGACGGTCTGGAAAATCTGGCGAAAAATATCTCAGAGACCGCTGGAGGGGTGTTCCACAAGAATCCGGAAGATATCAGGATACAAATGAGCGGCGATGTGGATGACTTCTTTATGCTACATACCTATGATATTTCTGTGGAGAGACTGGGACTTACAAATGCTACCTGCCTGACGCAGGAGGATGCGGAAAAGACCATTGATTTAGTAAAGCATGCCCTGTCCTATGTATCCGCGGTTCGCTCCTCCATAGGGGCAGAGCAGAATGCGCTGGAGCACGCATATCGTGTACGCGACAATGTGGCAGAGAATACCACGGATGCCGAGTCCAGAATCAGGGACACAGATATGTCTAAGTCCATGGTAGAACTCTCCTTACAGAATATTCTTCAACAAGCCGGTCAAACTATGATGACACAGGCGAACCAGAGCAATCAGGGCGTATTAAGCCTATTGCAGTAAATCAGGTGGCTACTGATTCTAGTTTCAAAAGAGCGAATCAGTAGCTCTTTTGTATTCGTTAAGATTGCAGTAGAAAATCTCAGATTACCTCTAAACATTCTCTCAATATATGCCGATAAAGGAGATATAAGTGTAACTAGGGTAAAGGTTTGAAACAAAGCACTTGCCTTTACCCCGGATAGAGAATAAAAGTAAGGAAGCAGATAAAAAGTCAAAAGGAAGCGCAGAAACGGAATTCGCGCAAGGAGGTATGATTATGGCAATT
>CAMAHO010000012.1 GCA_945834545.1 uncultured Lachnospiraceae bacterium
AATCATAGGATCCTCTGTTCCCTCATACCCGTTTACCTTAATAATCTCCACAGGCTCTACTGCATTCTGGAAGTTAATAATTACCCAGATACCTGCGACGATTATGGCTAACAGTATAACAGGCAATGCAAGGCTTTTCACCTGTTTTATCAAGCCCTCTTTGAAGGCTTTCATATAATATGCTTTGTCCTTCCTCATGACTACTCCAATCTGCCCAAAGGGGCTTAATTTATAATCGGAACAAGAGTTCCCTGCCTAAAGAGATAAAGTATGCAACGCCCTGTGTAATCATACTGAAGAATAACAACAGGATAAAGATCATAACCATCATTGCAAACAAACTAGCTACCATAAACAGGATATTCTTGGCCATAGAATACTCATGGATCTGTCCCATAGCAGCAATAATTAACAGTGCTGCCCATACTAATGATATTCCGCTTACTACGGTATAAAACTCTGCTTCATCCACCGTAACACCGTTACTGAAGATAATTAACGGAATCTGAATCAGGGGATAGGGGGTTAGAGCATAACAGGTTGCCATATACACCTGTCCCAGTCTTCCCTTTCCGTCAAACAGGGTGGTTAACGCCCAGTTGCCCACTACGAATAATGCCAAGGGGAACAATACGCTGGCCAAGTAGAGGAAGATGTTTAACTCCTCCCAATACACCTTATTGAAAATAAAGCTTGTAAACTGTAGCTTAAACACTCTCACAAGCAGTGTGATAATCAAAATGGTATTTGCTGCCGCATAGGTTCCTCTCTTTTCATGGGTTAAATCCCAGAAACCATCCAAAGGATGGGTAATGCAATAGAGGGCAAACTTTAATGAATCAAAATATTTATTCCATTTTTCTTTGTTTTTTAATTTTGCAAACATATTTGTCCTCCATCACTTAGGTTCGAAAGATATCTGCGATATCAATCTCGTGCTTAATGCTCTTAACCTTACCGATTCCCAAAGGTACCAGGAATAAAATCAGAAGAACCACTACAATAGTGACAATGTTGTCCTCTACCCATTCCTTTCGATACTGCTTGAAGGCTTTGGAATAGTTGTCCTCGTCATACTTTAATTCAAAGTAATCCATGGCTTCCCTGTACTTTTTCTGGCGAAGAAGGGATCGGCCGATTCCAATGTAGGCTAAATCGTAGTTGCCGTCCATCTCCATAACTCTCTCCCAGGCAGCTCCGGAAGCCTCGTAGGCACCTTCGTCAAACAGCTCAATAGCGCTGTAAATAGTCTCACCAAATTCCGTACAGGTAAAGAGGGTAATACTGCAGTCCAGGATATCCAGAACAAACAGGTCGTGTCCCATATGATCCAGGGCTATAGGCTTTCTAAAATACCCATCCATATTACCGTTGCTACCGAAGGCAAACACCATCTTACCCTGGTCATCATAACCAAAGAGACGGCCTCTGTTCTTGTCCAGACAAACATAGATATCATTGTCCATACAGGTCACATCCTCAAACTGAGAAGGACCCTCATAACCACCAGCACTTCCCCAGTAAAGGTCGCCGTAGATTGGCCACTCGCCGTTACGAACCAGGATATCATTTCCCATCAGGTTCAGCTTTCTTACAGCCTGTGCCTGCTCGGAATCCAGATCCTCTTCCTCCTGGCCGTTGGCAACTGCATAAATAAAGCCTTCATAGTCGATAAAAATATTAGCGTATTCGGTAGGAACAAAGGAAACCATCTGCTCTCTCTGTGCCTGGGTTGCAAATTTCTTTTGCAGATAATCAGCAAAGTCGTAGGTAACCTTTGTCGCTCCTACGAAGCCGGAGAACACACCGTCGTTTTCGTACTTGATAAGTCCCTTGTTGATACCGGTTGCGATACAATAAACACGTTCCGCCGTATCTACCACGATCTTGTGTGGTTGGAAGGTAATCTCAGGATCCAGAGTGGAATCCACCGGAATATCAAACTGCATCAGGTAGTTCAAATCCTGGTCTAATTTGAGGATTCTGCAGTTTCCCTTGTCTGCTATGAAAATATTGCCATCCTCTGAAATTGCGATGTCTGTGGGTCCGGATAGGGTAGTCACCTCAACATCACCTTTGAATTCCTCAATGATTCTGCTTACCTCAAAGCTCTCTCTGCCGGTACGGGTAATCTCGATGATGCGATTGTTTCCGGTATCACATACATATATGTTGGAGCCGTTGATATACAAACCGTTGGGATTGTTTAATCCCTTCTCCAATCCTAAATCCACAGAGGTATACACACCGGTTACCTCGTAGGCGTCGGGAGAATCCTGTACATCCCCCCACCAGTCGTAATTGTAGGTATAGCTTCTTTCAATGTCAGCGGCACCTGCTATCAGGGAGGAGCCAAACAGTACCGTTCCTGCCAGCAACAGTGCACTTATTCTTTTTATCTTGTTTTTCATTCTTCTCCCTCCTTAATCCTTCAGACCGGAGCTAGCCATGGTCTCCAAAATCTGGCTTTCTGAGAAAATGAAAATTGCGATAGGAACTACCATTACAACAACCAGCACGGCTGCGCCCTGTCCGGTTCTTGCGATACCGCCACTCTGAATCTGCTGCAATGCATATACCAGAGTTTTTCTTTCCTCTGAATAAATAAAGGTAGAAGCTTTGTTATTCCACAAAGCCTGTACTGAGAAGATAATCAAAGTCATCCAAGCAGGCTTTACATTGGGCATTACGATGCCGGAGAACACTCTCCACTCGTTTGCACCGTCAATCTTAGCCGCCTCAATGAGGGAGGTGGGAAGTCCTTCCATAAACTGCTTCATAAGGAAGAGTCCCATAGGCATTGCGAAGGCCGGTACCACGATAGCCCAGTAGGTGTCTACCCAACCAAAGAAGTTGATGATCAAGTAGTTGGGAATCGCTGTTACATAGAAGGAGAACATCATTGCCACTGTTACCAGCTTGAAGAATGTCTTTCCTCCCGGAAACTCATACTTTGCAAGTACGAAAGCGCCCATAGATGCTACAACCAAGCATCCGCCCGTACCTACTGCAGTGATAAACACTGTGTTAAACAGGTACCTGGAAAAGGTGACCCAGGACTTACCCATTGTGACAAACAGGTCGGAAAAGTTATCAAAGGTGGGATTCTGTGCATAAATCTTTGGCGGGAACATAAAAAGCTCATCCAAAGGCTTCAGCGCTGCATTGACAGCATAGATAATTGGGAAGGCCATGATGTACGCAACCAGAATCAAAAACAAATACAGGAAGATATCTCCCGCAATAGACCTGTTTGGCTTTCTTCTCTTTATTAATTTTTTGCGATACTCTTTTTCCACATTTTCTTGTTTTTTCTTTTTGCTCATATCAGGTTCCTACTCTTCTTAACATACTTTGGATTGCCTTGTTACATAAAATCATCATCAAGAACAGAATCGTCGCAATGGCGGATGCATAACCCATTTCAAAACGGGAGAAACCATAGTCAAAAAGGTGGGTTACGATAGTACGGGCTGCATAGTCCGTACTGGGGTAACCGCAGAGTGCCATAGTAACATCGCATACACCAAAGGACTGTGTAATCGCCATAACCGCACCGAACATCAACATAGGTTTCATATTCGGAAGGGTAATGTACCAAAGCTCCTGCCATCTGTTTTTTATACCATCCATGTATCCGGCTTCAAACTGAGATCTGTCTACACCTTGGAGGCCGGCTACAAAGGAAAGGAAGCCGGTACCAAGACTCATCCACAGGATAACCACCATACAAATCGGAAGCATATAAGTAGGATTGATAAACCATAAAATCGGCGCATCGATAAGTCCCAGATTCATCAAAAAGGCATTGACATAACCGTAAGCATCACCTCTGAAGAACACGGAGAAGATAACATAACAGTTGCCAGCAATGGAGGGAGCGTAGAAGATGATAACCGCCACGCTTCGCACCCATCTGGGAAGCTCGTTAATCAGCCAAGCAAACAGGAAGGACATGATATAGCCCAGGGGTCCTGTGATAACCGCTATCATAAAGGTGTTTTTAATACCGGTTAAAAAGACATCATCCTGCAAAATCAAGCTGATATAGTTTTGTAAACCAATAAATCTGGGGGGTTCCAAAATGTTGTAATAGGTAAAGCTAAAACAAATAGAGGTAACCACCGGCAAAATATTGAACAAGGTAAAAATGATTGCGTAGGGTGCCAGGAAAAGGTAACACATCTTGCTGCGCTTTGCTTTCTTCCAGGCAACCTTCATGTTATGTTTTCTAAGCATTAGATACTTAGAGAAATACTCTTTCATCTACTTGCCCCTCCTATTCTTCTTCATATATAGGCATGCCGAACTCAATTCTCTTCTTGGTAATCTCATCGTCTATCTTGATGGAGTAGTCAATCAGAGTTTCTCGTGCGTCATCCTTATCATTCATAACCTTACGGATTGCATTGGTGATATGACGGCCGGTGTAATATCCACCCGGAACCTCGCGGATACCAACAGTCTGTCTCCACTGAGTTTCCAATACCTCAATATCCTTTGCGCTCCATGCCAGGTTACAGAAGGCATCAATATTAGCAGTGGCATATCTTGCGGAGGAGCCCAGCAATGCCTCGATCTCTCGCCCGAAACGAACCTGAGTATCTACGCTTGCCCACCACTTCATGAACTCCCAGGCATTCTTCCTGAGCTGTTCATCTTCGGTCTTGATCATCATGGTTGCACTACCGGTAATAAAGTCGGAGCGGTCAATATAGGTGTTGCCGTTCTCGTCCACCTTCTCGGTACCCGGAATCAGAGTAAAGTCCCAAAGGCCTCTGATCTCAGGTGCAGATACCATCAAGGTATTGTAGATAGAATATGGCTGAATACCAAGAGGCATTTCACCGGAACGGAAACGGCTTACAAAGTCATAAATTGTAGGAAGACCATAGTCATTGAAGTATCTGGTGTAATCATCAAAAGCCTTGACACCGGCTTCTTCGTTGACAACCGTCTTTGTACCCTCCTCGTTGTACATATCACCGCCATACTGATAAAGGAGGCTGAAGTACATGGAAAGGTCTGCTGCGGTAGACGCAACGGCTGTGGTAGCAACAGCAGAGCCGCTGCTTCCGGCTGCGGTAGGAATACCAACAGACATGTTATTTCCCTGAATTGTAGGAAGAAGCTCGATCAATTCCTTCCAGGTATTAGGAACCTCCAGCTCCAGCTCCTCCATAACATCCTTACGGTAGAACATTACATTAAAGGTCTGGGTCTCAGGAAGTCCGTAGAGATGTCCGTCCAAGCCATACTGCTCATAGGAGCTTGGTGTATAGTGGCTAAGCACTTCTTTATAGTCAGGGAACTGAGTCAAATCCTCTGCAGAATTACGAAGAGCGTAGTTCACCGGCTGGTCTGCACCAACAGACAGAACCACATTCGGTCCTCTTCTAGCCACAACCGCATTCAAAAGGGCATCTGCTGCAACGATTTCCAGATTCACCTTTACGCCTGTATTGGGAGTAAAGGTATCATCAATCATGGACTTTAAGATAGTACCCTGATCACGGCCGGTCAAAATCCATACCTTTACGACATCCTCTGCACCATCTTCGTATACGTTACCAACAGAGTTGTAATCTGTTGTGAAGGAAGCCACGAAGGATTTTGCTTCATGCCACAGTTTTGTGAACATATTGGCCTTTTCCTTCTTGATTTCTACTTCCTCTCCGCTGACTACCAGGTAGTCCACATCAAGCTTTGTATCGCTTAAATTTAAGGAAGCTGTACCAAGAGCAGTAATGTTGTCCTTAAAGGTAGTAAATTCTACAGTAATCTTATTGGGCTTATTGCAGAATCTTTCCAGCTGCTGTGCCACAGTCTGTGCGGAAGCGATGTTGTCCGCCTTCTGTCCTGTATATGCCACCATCTCATCCACAATACGGTAGAGACGCTTGGATTCCAGATCCATAGCTTCCATAACCTCAGGATATACCTTGTGAATACGGTAATCTCTGTAGATATCCGGTGAAGCGCCGGTGTAAACCAGAATCTTTCTGTAAATCTGGTTCAGGCGGTAGATAGAGTCCTCAAGCTCTTCCAGAATGCCGCCCAGGCCACCAAGGGTTGCTTCCATTCTGAGGGTGTGCTTTCCCTTTGTCAGATAGAACTTATAAGGAGTTCCCTCATCGTCTGCAAGGGTCTTACATTCCCAGTCGTTTGCATAAGCATAAGAAACCTCTTTCATCTCTTCAAAAGGAATCTCACCATCAATGGTTATGACACGGCTTGAGACACTACCTCTCTGATAGTTCTGACGAGCCTTGATCATAATGTTGTAATATCCGTCTTCAGGCACTTCAATATCCCACTCAATCCACTGGCCGGATGCTTTCCATGCCTCACCACCTACATAGTTTAATACCGTAGTGGTAACACTGTTGGGTTGGGTGGTCGGTGAAGACCTGTCATATTTTGCATAAAGGGAGGACTCGGAACGAAGTGTGGACTGTTCTCCCTGCACTACCTGGCTATAGCTGCGTACAGTCGCACTGTCTGTGGTCTTTGGCATCTTTGCCAAATACTCCTCGTAGGTGTCAATCTTCTGAACCGGCACAATAGAAACCTTCTTAAATGCCATAGGCTCGTTTTCAGCATAGAAGCCAACCGTTGACTGACCCTTCTCAAAGTAGAACTTATAAGGCTCCACTATGTATCCCCTGTCATCTTTGAAGTAGGATTTCTGCCAATCAAAAATCTCCTCCTGACTGGGACGGATCTCGTTACCCTGGTTGTCCACGATAACCTTTCCGGCATCCTGCCAGATTCTGGCAAAGGAAATATTACGGGCGCCTTCAAAAGGAAGCTCTCCGTTAATATACAGTGCACGCTCAGCCGCAACACCTCTGGAAGCCGGAATCAGGTATTCTATGTATACATTATAGAAACCGGACTCAGGAATGTTCACATTCCAGGTAACCGTTGACCCGGTACCCGTGAGCAGCACCTTATTCTCTCCTTCATAATTGTTCTTTACCTCAACCTCGCCGTCTGCGGTGTAGTTGAATAAATCGACAACAACTGTCTTGTCGGGACTAGTAGCATCCTTATGGGCATTGAGATACCCGGTATAAGTACCCTCTCTCTCCATACCAGCTACATCGTTGTCAAGGTTCACGCCCTCATATTTGCTATGAAAGTCAGATACCTTTTCCCGGGTGAACAGAAAGATCAGCAGTGCCAGTACTGCTACCACTCCAACACCCACCATGATTTTCTTAACAGAGTTCTTCATAAAAACCTCCATGTAGTTGTCAAAATCTGATTTTGACATACAAAATGAGCAATATAGAAATACTGCTAAAAGACATTCTACACAAAAACTGTCTTTTATGTCTAATCATATTTTGCGATTCTAAAACAAATTATTGCTCTGAATCATTCAATATAAACAAAACTTACAAAAGACGGCTTCTATTTTTGTTAGGTTTAACCATAGTTTTCTCATCCATACGTCACATTTTTTCTACATTTTGACCATTTGCATCTGCATTTGTGTATCTCTTTTGCCACTGCTCCCTTACAGTTTCGGCTGTGACAGAGAAACAGGCGCACGATGAAAACAGATAATGTGCAATTCTTCCTATTGAAGTTACCATAGAATTTGCGTATAGTATTGCATATCAGCAGATTTAGACTTTAACGAAAGGAACATTTCATATGGCAAAAGAATCCAAAAGAAATAAGCAAAACGGCTTTGAGACTCTGGACAATGACGGAGTGAAAGGCGCAGCAAAAAAAGTGGGCAAGGGAATTGCCTTCACAGCATTGGCAATTATTGCCGCAATCCTCGTGTTTGGCTCCTTCTATACCATTAAGGAGCAGGAGCAGGCAGTACTTATCACCTTGGGAAAAGCCTCCTCTGTGACGGAGCCGGGTTTACACTTTAAGATTCCTCTGATTCAGAGCGTCCGCAAGGTAAACACCACGATTCAGGGCTTCAGCATTGGCTATGACATGGCCACAAATGCTTCCAACGAGAGAGAATCCCTCATGATTACCTCAGATTATAACTTTGTAAATGTAGACTTCTTCGTGGAGTACCGCTACAGCGACCCGGTAAAAGCCTTATACGCCTCCAAGGAGCCTGTAAGCATTTTAAGAAACATTGCCCAGAGCAGTATCCGTACTGTAATTGGCAGCTACCCCGTGGACGATGTGTTGACAACGGGAAAGAACGAAATCCAGGCTGCCATCAAGGAAAAGGTCATTCAGGAGCTGGAGGAACAGGATTTAGGCGTACAGCTGGTGAACATTACCATCCAGGATTCCGAACCCCCTACGGCTGAGATTATGGAAGCCTTTAAGGCAGTGGAAACCGCAAAGCAGGGTAAGGAAACCGCTTTGAATAATGCAAACAAATACCGCAACGAGCAGATTCCTTCCTCCGTTGCAAAGGCAGACGGTATCATCAAGGATGCTGAGGCACAGAAGACCCAGCGTATCAACGAGGCAACCGCTCAGGTAGCACGCTTTAACGCAATGTATGAGGAATACATTAAAAATCCTGAGATTACCCGCAGACGTATGTTCTACGAAACCATGGAGGATGTCCTTCCTGAGCTGAAGCTCATCATCGACAGCCCTGACGGAAAGCTTCAGACAATCTACCCTATTGAGTCCTTTGTCACAAACGAAGCCGGCACCGACACCGCTAATTCAACCACAGTAAGCGAATAGGAGGAAAAACCATGAAAAAAGCAACCGGTATTATCGCTGCCATCGTAGCCATAGCAGCATTTATCTTATTTGAATCCGCTTTCGTTGTCACCAACGAAAATGAGTACAGTCTGGTTCGCCAGTTCGGCAAAATAGACCACATCGTCTCAGAGGCAGGCGTAAGCTTTAAAATTCCGTTTATTCAGAGTGTGGATAAGCTTCCTAAGGAAACCTTAATCTACGACTTATCTCCTTCTGATATTATTACCAGCGACAAGAAGACCATGATCTGCGACAGTTTTATTCTCTGGCACATAACAGACCCTTTAAAATTTGCCCAGACCTTAAACTGCTCCATTACGAATGCAGAAAGCCGTCTGAACACCATCGTGTATAATGCAACCAAGAATGTCATTGGTTCTACCACCCAGGACGATGTCATTTCCGGCAGAAACGGAACACTAAGTCAGTCCATTATGCAGAATATCGGAACCACACCTGCACAGTACGGCATCGAGCTTCTTTCCTTTGAGACCAAGCAGCTTGACCTCCCGGACGACAATAAATCTGCTGTCTATGAGAGAATGATTTCCGAGAGAGACAACATCGCCGCTACCTATACAGCAGAGGGTAATTCTGAGGCCCAGAAGATTAAAAACTCCACCGATAAGGAAGTGACCGTGACACTTTCTGAGGCACAGAAAAACGCCGAGATTCTGATAGCGGAAGGAGAGGCTGAATATATGAAGATTTTATCCGAAGCCTACTCAGACCCCTCCAAGCAGGATTTCTACGATTTTGTCAGAAGTCTGGATGCCTTAAAGCTTTCCATGAAGGGCAGCAACAAAACCCTGATTCTCTCTCCGGAATCACCCATCGCCCAAATATTCTACGGGAAATAACTAGCTGATCCAAATAGGAGGATACAGAGAAATGAAAAAACGATTCTACCTATTTCTTCTTGGTTTGATGTTGATTGGTGGCTGCGGCACTGCTCCCTCATCAACAAATGATACAGCTTCTTCGGAGGTCCTCTCAGATGAGGGGACCTCTGTTGTGGTGTCAGAGATAGAACAATCCGAGGGGGATTTTGGACAAGCGGAAACGACTTCTAAAGATTCCACACGGGCAGAATCCAATGCAAACTTAGCCTTGGAGAGTTCACCGGAGGTTTTAAACAACCTATCTGAAGCGAATGTACAGGAGACAGTGGGGCAGACTCCCTACGGCTATGACCTGATTATGGTGGGAGATGTGTTATTGCACACCCGGGTGGAGGAAAGCTGTCTGCAGGAGGATGGAAGCTATGCGTATTCTTCTCTCTTTGAGCAGATGAAGGATGAAATCTCTGCCGCCGATACAGCCATTGTCAATCAGGAAGTCATCCTAGGCGGCATAGATCTTGGCGTTTCCGGTTATCCCGCCTTCAACGCTCCCTATGAGGTGGCAGATGCTCTGGTGGAAGCCGGCTTTGATGTGGTCTGTCATGGCACCAATCATGCCCTGGACAAGGGAAGCCATGGACTCCTTAACTGTCTGTCCTATTGGGAGAGCGTCTATCCCCAGATAGAGGTTCTTGGCATTCACGACAGCGAGGAGGACCAGGCAGAAATCAGCTATTTTGATGCCAACGGCGTAACCATAGGAATTCTCAACTTTACCTACAGCACAAACGGTATCTCCATGCCCTCGGATATGCCCTATTTAGTAGATATGCTTGACAAGGAGAAGGTTCGCGCCAGACTTAGGGAGGCCAGAGAGCATGCTGACTTTCTCATTGTATGTCCTCATTGGGGAACGGAGTACCGACTCAGCAAAGATGCCTCCCAGGAGCGATGGTGTAACCTCTTTTTAGAAGAGGGTGTGGACCTGGTCTTAGGCACCCACCCCCATGTCATAGAACCTATTGAATGGTTAGAAGACCCGGAAACCGGACATCGCATGCTGGTCTACTACTCTCTGGGCAACTATATTAACTGGACCTCCGGAACCAGAGAGGGCGTTGCCAACCGCATGGTAGGGGGAATGGCCAAGATTCATTTGGCTTTGTACGACACCGGTAAACCCTACATTGAAAGCTACGGTGTAAGAGCCCTAGTCACTCATGTAGAAGAAGGGCCGGAAATGGTCAAAACCTATCCTCTGGCGGAATATACCCCGGAGTTGGCCGAAAAAAACGCCATCCGTTCTCAGGACAGCGCATTTACTTACGAGTATTGCATTCAGCTTTGTGACGAAATCTGGGGCGAGCTATGGGAGTAACCGTAAACTCAATTCATATCGACTGTAACACACACCCTTCAAAACACAAGTTTCCGCAAGGTGCATTCCTAACCGTTCACACAGCTTTACGGAGGCTTGGTTGTCCGGCATAACAAAGGCCTGTATGTTAGAAAGTTCCAGTTCTTCCCTTGCAAACTTTAAAATGGCTTTGCACACCTCATAGGCATAGCCTTTTCCCTGCCAGGCTAACCCAAATACAAAACCTAATTCTACCTCCTCAAAGCCCTCTCGTACAGAAAGCCCTGCGCGCCCAATGATTTCCCCTGTTTCTTTCTCCAAAACAGTCCAAATACCAAATCCATAGACCTGATACATGTACTTCTGATAATCCCTGATATATTGGCGTTCCTGTTCCGGGTCGGAATACAAATCCTCCGTATAGCGGACCAGCTCTTTATCCCGGTACAACCGATAAAACGCATCCACATCCTCCAATGTGGTTTCGCGCACTCTGGTTCTCTCTGTTTCCAGAATATCCCAAGGGAGGTTCTTATATCGTCTGTAAACTTTTTCCAGATAGTTCAAAGCCTCTGGCTGGCATAGAAATTCCTCTTGGCACAGAAAGCGAGCCTCCGGAAAGGAATCGCTTTCCTTTTCTATCACCCCGACCACGCTAATTTGGTTCTTCTCCAAGACTGCCGCCAAGGCCCTATTTCGAGTTACGACAAGAAAGTCTTTCGTTTTCTCCAGCAACGAACAGACCTGTTCCTCTGTTTCTATAAAATAAATATTTTTAAGATAGTTTCCGGGTTTGTCTATTTTTATATGCTCCATCGGTTTGCCCCTTTACGATTTCGGGAAAGTAGGATAAAATCATTTCTGTATAAAACAGGCTTCTTTATGTCACTTAGTTATTATAGCTTTTTTTCTGATACATAGGAAGTCGAATGAGAGAAAAAGGAGTATGAAAATGGCACAAAATCCTATTGTAACAATCACTATGAAGGGCGGGGATGTAATGAAACTGGAATTATATCCTGAGATTGCTCCCGAATCCGTCAATAATTTTGTCAGTTTGGTAAACAAGGGCTTCTATAATGGATTGATTTTTCACCGTGTAATCAGAGGCTTTATGATTCAGGGCGGTTGTCCTGACGGAAATGGCATGGGTGGTCCCGGCTACAGCATTCCCGGCGAATTTGCCATGAATGGTTTTGAGAATACCCTAAAGCACACAGAAGGTGTTCTCTCCATGGCTCGCTCCATGATGCCGGACTCAGCCGGAAGCCAGTTCTTCATCATGCACAAGAACTCTCCTCATCTGGATGGGCAGTACGCAGCCTTTGGAAAAATCGTTGAAGGGATGGATATCGTCAACAAGATAGCTGAAACCCCTACAGACTACTCTGACAGACCTTTAGAGGACCAGGTCATGGAGACTGTAACCGTAGAGACCTTCGGTGTAGAGTACCCCGAACCGAAAAAGCTTCCCAGATAATAGGACGACTTTAGAAAGGGAGGGCTTTGTTCATAATTTGTTCATAATTCATTTAACGATTCTTAAAACAACTAACATCTTTTAGACATTTTTGGTGGGTATACTTCAATCATAGAAACAAACAAGTAACATGCCATTATCGTTAATTGTTTTATAAATAACTTTTTCATAATAAATGCCAAGGAATTCAGATTCCTTGGCATCCTCCCTTTTATGGGGTTGTATTTTATGAATTATAAAAAGGACATTCCAATCGGAATGTCCTTCTTTCATTTCATATACTATATAGCAATGCTGCCAACTTATGCCTTGCCTACAGATCCGAACAGCTCCATCTTCTCCTTAACGGTAGCCTTAATTGCCTCGAATCCGGGAGCTAAAAGCTTACGAGGGTCAAAGCCCTTGCCTTCCAGATCCTTGCCAGCCTCAATATACTTACGGGTAGCTTCCTGGAATGCAAGCTGACACTCGGTATTTACATTGATCTTGGAAACGCCAAGGTCAATTGCCTTCTTGATCATATCTGCCGGAATACCGGTACCACCGTGAAGAACCAAAGGAAGGATACCAGTCTTCTGCTGCACTGCATCCAAGGTCTCGAAGCTTAAGCCTGCCCAGTTTGCAGGATACTTTCCGTGAATGTTGCCAATGCCTGCTGCAAGGAAGTCTACGCCAAGATCTGCAATCATCTTGCACTCGTTAGGGTCAGCGCACTCGCCCATACCTACAACTCCGTCTTCCTCACCACCGATAGAGCCAACCTCTGCCTCAATAGACAATCCCTTGCCGTGAGCAGCCTGAACTAACTCGGTAGTCTTTGCAATATTCTCCTCAATAGGATAATGAGAACCATCAAACATGATGGAAGAAAAACCTGCTTCAATACACTTGTAGCATCCTTCATAGGAGCCATGGTCTAAGTGAAGAGCCACCGGAACATCAATATCAAGACCCTTAAGTAACCCGTTTACCATACCAACTACGGTGTCGTAGCCGCCCATATATTTACCGGCACCCTCGGATACACCAAGGATAACAGGGCTTCTTAATTCCTTTGCGGTCAAAAGAATTGCCTTTGTCCACTCAAGGTTGTTGATATTGAACTGGCCTACTGCATAATGGCCTGCTTTTGCTTTCTTAAGCATTTCAGTTGCAGAAACTAACATTTTCTCTACCTCCATAGTAAAATTTTATAGCTAAAGTCCCGTAGGACTATTATGCTCTTCCGTACTTATTTCAGGCTTTTCCAAAAAAAGACTTCATACCTGCTAAGGCTTGCTCCTCATCACTTCCGGATACCTGGAGCTCCACCTCCTGGCCGTTTTCCAAAGCTAAGCCCATCATGCCCATGATACTCTTCGCATTTACCTTCTTATTTCCGCAAAGAATATGCACTTCACTGTCGTACTTGCTGGCTTCCTGTACCAAAAGAGCGATAGGTCTTACATCCATATCCTCTTTTACACTCATCTTGATTGTTTCTTTTAGCATAGTCCAACCACCTCTCTAATTTTCCTTTTCTCCTCTTTTTTGTTTCTCTTTTTCTGCTATCTCACTGAGCTTCCTCAGCCTGTGGTTCACTCCTGATTTCCCCACCGGTTCTGACATAAGCTCCCCCAATTCTTTTAAAGATGCTTCCGGATGCTCCAGACGCACACTTGCCATCTCCCATAGCTGGGCCGGCAAATTCTTGAGGCCTACCGTCCTCTCCAGATATCTGATATCCTCTATCTGTTTTGCTGCTGCGTTCACAGTCTTTGTAATATTGGCTGCCTCACAGTTGACCCGTCGATTTACACTATTGCGGACCTCCCTAACAATCCTTAGGTTTTCCAATTCCATCAAAGCTACCGGGGCTTCACACACATTGAGCAAATCTACAATTCCGGCTCCCTCCTTCAGATAGACCACATGGTATTTCTTCCGCTGTACAATCTTTGCTTCGATTCCAAAGCTTTGAATGGTGTCTCTAAGCTGAGTGGCCATGGGCATAGAATTGCAAACATATTCTAAATGATACCCATGATTTGGATTACTGATGGAACCCACACTCAAAAATGCTCCCCGCAAAAATGCCCGCCTGCAACAGGCGTTCTTTAGAAGCAGGGAGTCCACCGGTTCCTCAAAGGAGCCAAGCTTCTTCATAAGCAGCTTCAGGGTTTCCTCACTCACGGGCTCAGACGTGTCTATATTAAAGGTTTTTTTCAATAATGTAAAGCCTTTTCTGACCACAGCCTCATTTTCTGTCTGAAAACCAATGGCATACAGTCCATTCTTATCTTTACCATATTGTCCGCAGAAATGCAAGATAGCCGCCAATTCTGCCAACTGGCAATGTCTGGCAGCACTGCAATGCCTGGACAATTCTTCCTTCACTTCTCCAGAAAAAGTCATTCTCTTATCCTTTTTGGCTATTCAAATCCCGATGAAACAATTTCATTCCAAACTGACTGTTATCCTTTAAAGCCCCATACAAGGCATTGGCAATTGTAACGCTTCTATGTCTGCCACCTGTACAGCCTATGGCGACAACCAGGCGGTTCTTCCCTTCCTTCACATAGTTGGGAATCAGGAAGGTCAGCATATCCACCAGCTTTTCCAGGAAAAGCCCGGCTTCCGTACTTTTCATCACATACTCTTGAATGGGCTTGTCGTTGCCAGTCATAGGTCGAAGCTCTTCAATATAGTAAGGGTTTGGCAAGAAACGCACATCAAACACCAAATCTGCATCCGACGGAATGCCATTCTTAAACCCAAAGCTCATCACCGTAACCATGAGACTGTTGTATTCCTGTCCTTCCACAAAAATCTTGACTAATTCTTCTCTCAATTCCCTGGTCAGCAAATTGGAGGAGTCAATGATATAATCCGCCTTTTTCCGAACGGATTCCAGGATTTTTCTCTCTCTTTGGATGCCTGCCTCAACAGACGCATCCAGGCTTAGGGGGTGCACCCTCCTGGTCTCCTTATAGCGTTTAATCAGGGTCTCATCCTCACAGTCCATAAAAAGTATTTCCAACGGAATTCCCTTGTCCTTAAGCTTGGCAAGGGCTTTGGTGGCTTCCTCCTCAAAGTTTTGGGAGCGCACATCCATACCCAAAGCTACCTTATCAATCTCTCCTCCGGGCATTAACAGCAGATCCGCAAACTTTTCAAGCAGTGAGACAGGCAGATTGTCCACACAGTAAAAGCCCATATCTTCCAGCATTTTCATAGTGGTTCTCTTTCCACCACCACTCATTCCCGTAACTACTACAAACCTCATCTTATGCTTCTTCTCCCACCATAATAATTTCCGGCTCCAGCCTTACCTGAAACTGCTGCCAGACCTCTCTTTGCACTTCTGCTACCAGTTCCTCTATCTCTCTTGCCTTGGCCCCTCCCGCATTGACCACAAAGCCACAATGCTTGGGGGACACCACAGCATCACCCACTCTTTTGCCAGCCAGACCGGCATCCATGATAAGCTTCCCTGCAAAATAGCCCTCCGGTCTTTTAAAGGTACTTCCCGCACTGGGAAATTCCAGGGGCTGTTTTTCCAAACGTCTGGCCGCCAAATCTTGCATGGTTTCCTGAATCTGTTGTCTGTTGCCCTTTGCTAGCTTCATAGAAACAGACACCACCAGCAGGTCACTCTCTGTCAATAGGCTGTGTCGATACCCCAGCTTCAATTCCTCCACAGACAAGGTAACCAGGTCGCCTTGCCTGGTAAGACAGTCTGCAGAGGTAACCACCTGCTTCATCTCTCCCCCATAGGCCCCTGCATTCATGCGAAGGGCTCCTCCCATGCTTCCGGGGATTCCTGCCGCAAACTCCAGTCCTGTGAGAGAATTGCTCAGGGCGGTTGCCGCTACAGTACTAAGCAGGGCTCCAGCCTGAGCCGTCACCTCTGTGCCTTGTACCCATATCTTCTGGAACAGCTTTCCCAGGTGTAGCACAATGCCGCGAATTCCTCCGTCCCGCACCAGCAAATTACTGCCGTTTCCCAACACGAAAACCGGAAGTCCATAGGCCTGAGACAACTGCAAAACCCCTCGCACCTCTTCCAAGTTAGCAGGTTCCACAAAATACTCTGCTGCCCCACCTACGCGAAAAGTCGTGTGCCTGCTCATGGGTTCCATGTCAAGCACACGTCCGAGGGAAATGACCCTATGAAGTTCCTCCAGAATGTTCTTTTCTGTCATCCTCTTTCCTTTATTTTCCTGCCTGGATAACCATTGCACAGGCACCATAGATACCTGCATCATTTCCTAAGGTTGCCAAAGCAAACTTCGCTCCCTTGCAGGGATAGAATACATATTTTTCAAAAGCCGGCTTCACATAATCCAGCAGAATTTCTCCGGCCTTTGAAACGCCTCCACCGATGACGAAAATCTCAGGATTTACCACATCAGCAATGGTAGCCAGTCCTCTGCCTAGATAATCGCCGAACTGCTCTGCAATCTCAATGGCCACCTCATCCTTGGCTTTCACTGCATCAAATACAGTCTTAGCGGAAATCTCACCCTCTCTTAAAACGCTGGGTTTGGCATCCTTAGCCAAGCGTCTCTTTGCCAGTCTCACAATACCGGTAGCAGAGGCATACTGCTCCAGGCAGCCCTTATTCTTACATCCGCAAGCTTCCGTCTCCTCATCGTTCAAATGAATGTGACCCACTTCTCCGCCTGCTCCGGTAGCGCCGACCAACATCCTGCCATCCACGATGATGCCGCCTCCGACACCGGTTCCCAAAGTAACAGCCACCATATTCTTATAGCCTCTTCCGCCGCCCATCCACATTTCTCCAAAGGCAGCCACATTGGCATCATTTCCTGCTACAACAGGGACATCGATATAGTTCTTTAAAGCTGCAGGCAGGTTAAATACATCCCAACCCAGGTTTACTGCCCCGCCTACCATGGTTCCTTCGCTGTCTACCGCGCCGGGAGCACCGACACCGATTCCCTTCACCTCAGACTGGGAAATCTTATTATCCTCCATCTTCTGGAGAATACTTTTTGCTACATCAGGCAGGATTTCCTGTCCCTTATTCTCCTTTCTGGTAGGAATCTCCCATTTATCCAGAAGAGCTCCTTCCACATCAAACAAACCCAGCTTTACTGTGGTTCCTCCAATATCTACACCAAATGCATATTGACTCATTTTCTTCTGTCCTTCCATCTTTATTGTATTCCGTTTTATGGGATTATAGTACAATGCCGGGATTAATCGTCGTCGTCCTCATCACGATTTCTGTTTAAGGACTGCTGGAATCTGGAGTAAAGCTCCTGTGCTGCATTATATCCCATCTTTTTCTGTCTGTGGTTAACAGCTGCAGACTCACAGATAATCGCCAGATTACGTCCGGGACGAATGGGTATATTGTGGCATACCACCTTGTTGCCCAAATATTCTGTATAATTTTCCTCCAAGCCCAGTCTGTCATACTCCTTTGTCTTGTCCCACTCTTCCAAGCGAATCACCAGGTCAATACTCTGGGTATCCTTTACGGAAGAGGCACCAAATAAGGCCTTCACATCCACAACGCCGATACCTCTCAGTTCGATTAAGTGCTTGGTGATATCCGGTGCTGAACCTATCAAGGTCTCGTCGGAAACCTTACGTATCTCCACGGCATCATCCGTCACCAGACGATGACCTCTCTTGATTAACTCCAAGGCAGCCTCGGACTTACCGATTCCGCTCTCGCCGGTAATCAGCACGCCCTCGCCATAGACATCCACCAGTACACCGTGCACAGAGATGCAGGGAGCAAGCTTTACATTGAGCCAGCGAATAATCTCTGCCATAAACGAAGAGGTGGTCTTCTTTGTTGTAAATACCGGAACATTATGTTTCTTAGCAGTCTCCATAAATATTTCATCCGGCTGAAGCTCACGGCAGAATACCACTCCGGGAATCTCGTAGGCGGTAAACTTCTCATACACCTCACGCTTTCTCTCCTCGCTCAAGCCCTCCATATAAGTGAATTCCACAAAGCCAATAATCTGCAGACGAGTGGCATCGAAATGTTCAAAGTACCCTGCCATCTGCAAAGCCGGTCTGTTAATATCCGGCTGTGTTATCTTAATCTTTCGAAGGTCGATTTCAGGAGTGAGGCACTCCAGTTTCATTTTTTCTGCCACGATGGACAACTTTACACTTGCCATGAATGTCGTTTCCTTTCTGTTCTTTCCCCTTAGTGTACCACTACTTGGAAAAAAACGCTACAATTTCCTGTGCCTGCCGTCGGTTGATCCCTTCCAGCGCTGCTAATTCCTCGATAGTAGCCTCCTTTATGCCCTCCAGGGAGTCAAAGTGCTTCATCAGAACCCGTCTGGTAGCAGGACCTACCCCTGGAATTTCCTCCAGGATGGATTTCACCTGGGCCTTTCCCCGAAGAGATTTATGATATTCGATTGCAAAGCGGTGGGCCTCGTCCTGAATGCGGGTAATCAGGTCAAAGCCATCGGAATGGGTATCAATGGGAATCTCCACATTTTGAAAGTATAAGCCTCTGGTGCGATGATGCGTATCCTTCACCATACCACAAACCGGGATATTTAACTTTAGCTCCTCCAAAACAGAAAGAGCAATTCCCACCTGACCCTTACCGCCATCCATCATGATCAAATCCGGAAGCTTACTAAAGCTTCCCAACTCATTTTCCAAATTCTTCTGCGCTAATTCCTTTCCCTCCTGCATACCGTGAAGGAATCTTCTGGTAAGCACTTCTCGCATGCAGGCATAATCATCCGGTCCGGCAACCGTTTTGATCCGAAATTTTCGATAGTCGCTCCTCTTTGCCTTTCCGTTTTCAAAGACAACCATGGAGCCCACATTTTCAAAGCCGTTGGTGTTGGAGATATCAAAGGCCTCCATTCGGCGGATTTCCTTAAGCCCCAGCCATTCCTCCACTTGGTGAAGAGCTCCTATGGTTCTGCCCTCTTCCCGTTTCAAGCGCTCTTTATTCTGGGTAAGGGTAAGCTTGGCATTTTGGGCAGCCAGCTCTACCAGCTTTTCCTTTGTTCCAATCTTGGGAACCAGCAGTTTCGTCTTAGAGCCCCGCCTTTCCGACAACCATTGCTCCAAAAGCTCTCTGTCCCCAATCTCATATTGCAGCATAATCTCTCTGGGGATAAAGGGGGTGCCGGCATAAAACTGCTTCACAAAATCCTGTAAAATATCCGGATTCTCCTTTTCTTCCACATTCTTCATATAATAGTGCTCCCGGCCAATCAGCTTGCCATCGCGGACAAAGAACACCTGCACCACAGCCGAATCCTCTTGGGCATAGAGCGCCACAATATCCTTGTCCTCTCCCACCTTATCTGTAATTTTTTGCCTCTGGGCAATCTGCTTCACGTCATTATACAAATCCCTGTATTTCGCCGCCTCCTCAAATTCCATTTTCTCAGAGGCAGCCTTCATTTTCTGTTCCAGATCCTTTAATATCAGGCCATAGTTCCCGCTCAAGAAGTCCACTGCCTGGTTTATTCTCTGATTGTATTCCTCTTTTGAGATATAACCCTGGCATGGAGCACTGCACTGCTTGATATGATAATTTAAGCAAGGCCTGTCCTTTCCTATATCCTTAGGCAAATTTCGGGTACAGGTCCGAAGTCCAAACAGCTTGTTCAAAAGATCGATGGTCTCGTGCACAGCTGCCTGTGCCGTAAAGGGACCAAAATATCTGGATTTATCCTTCTTCATTACTCTGGAAAACAGGATCCTGGGAAACTCCTCGCCCATGGTCACCTTGATATAAGGATAGGTTTTATCATCCTTTAACAGGGTGTTGTATTTCGGGGAGTATTCCTTGATCAAATTGTTTTCCAGCACCAAAGCCTCCAGCTCCGAGTCTGTCACAATATATTCGAAATGGTGAATAAGGGATACCATTTTGTCAATGGCAGGCCCACGTCCTATCTTTTCCCGGAAGTAAGAGCGCACACGATTATGAAGATTAATCGCCTTCCCTACATAGAGAATGGTATCTGCCTCGTCCCTCATGATATACACTCCCGGCTTGCCGGGAAGCTTTTTTAATTCCTCCTCAATCTGAAACATAAGACCCCCATGGTTAAGAAAGGGCTTTTCCCCTAACATCAAATCTTTGAGTCAGGACAAAAGCCCCTATGCTTGAATTTACACATTTCCTCCGGAAAATCGACCTGTGGCACCGGTTTTCGGGGTATCATCAGTACTCTCATCCCCTTGTTCCGTGTCCGGTGCAGGCTCTTCAATTTCCTCTATCTCTTCGGTTTCCCATTCAGACAATTCCTCCTCTGTCAGGGAAATCGGTTCTCTGTAAGCTACCTCAACTGTATCAGCAGTATTCTGTGTGCTATCTGTGATGTCCTGATGGCTCTTTTCTTCTGCTTCCTCTTCCTCCGGCTCCGGTATGCCCTTTTCGGCGCGGAAAATCTTCATAAATTCTTTGCCTGTGATAGTCTCCTTCTCAATCAGGAATTCTGCCAGCTTATCCATCAGCTCGCGGTTCTCCCTAAGGAGGGACAAGGCCTTATCATAGCTTTCTTTGATGACCTCAACCACCTCGGCATCCACCTTTGCAGCCATCTCGTCGCTGCAGGTCAGTTCCGTTCTGCCCTCCAAATACTGGCTTTCCACAGTGGCCAGTCCTACCAGCCCAAACTTCTTGCTCATACCGTAGCGGGTAATCATATTTCTGGCAATGGAGGTGGCTTTTTCGATATCGTTAGCCGCTCCGGTAGTCACCGTGTCAAATACGATTTCCTCTGCCGCTCTTCCGCCTACCAGACTAACCAGCATATCCCGCAGCTCTGCCTCTGTATTTAAGTATTTCTCTTCCTCCGGCACATGCATTACATAACCAAGGGCTCCCATAGTTCTGGGAACTATGGTAATTTTCTGAACCGGTTCAGAATTCTTCTGAAGTGCACTGATGAGAGCGTGTCCTACCTCGTGATAGGAGACAATTTTCCTCTCCTCCTTGCTCATAATGCGGTCTTTCTTTTCCTTCCCTACCAAAACCACCTCTACTGCATCGAAAAGGTCCTTCTGGGAGACATACTCCCTGCCTTCCTTTACTGCATTGATGGCAGCCTCGTTAATCATATTGGCAAGATCCGAACCTACCGCACCACTGGTAGCTAGGGCAATGGCATCCAAATCCACGGTCTCATCCATCTTGACATCCTTGGCATGTACCTTTAGGATTTCCACACGGCCTTTGAGATCCGGTTTGTCAACGATGATTCTACGGTCAAAACGACCGGGTCTGAGCAAGGCCTTATCCAAAATTTCGGGTCTGTTGGTAGCACCTAAAATTAGGATACCCTTGGAGCTGTCAAAGCCATCCATCTCGGAAAGCAGCTGGTTTAGCGTCTGCTCTCTCTCCTCGTTTCCACCGCCGTATTTAGAATCACGGCTTCGTCCGATGGCATCAATCTCATCAATAAAGATGATACAGGGAGCGTTTTTATTTGCTTCCTTAAACAAATCTCTCACACGGCTGGCACCTACGCCCACATAAAGTTCAATAAAATCGGAACCGGTGAGGGAGAAAAAGGGCACCTTAGCCTCTCCTGCAACTGCCTTTGCCAGCAATGTTTTACCGGTACCGGGAGGTCCCACCAGGAGCGCACCCTTGGGCAATCTGGCACCGATTTTGGAGTATTTCTGAGGGTTATGCAAAAAGTCAACGACTTCCACCAGAGATTCCTTAGCCTCGTCCTCTCCTGCTACATCCTTAAAGGTAACACCGGTTTCCTTCTGGACATAGACCTTGGCATTGCTCTTGCCCACACCCATAGGTCCGCCGGCCCCACCGCCCATTTTGCGGAGGAAGAAGCCAAGCAGGAACCAAACCAGGACAACCGGCAAAACCACTGTAAAAAGGATATCCATCCAGAAGCTGGAATTACCTGAGGGGATAAATTGTCCGCTGACATCATACTGTTCCAACCGCTTGGTCAGAGAATCCAGATTTTCCATAATCATGGTACCGTAATCCCCGGTCTTTTGCTTGGCGACCAGGCCCGGATAGTAGAGAGCAAGTGGATTGGTTTCCTCTGCCTTTTTCAAAAAGACAGAAATCTGGCCATCCTCGGTAATCTGGATGGATTCCACCTTACCTTCCTCCAAATCCTTTAGGAAATAGGTATATTCCTTCATCTCCAGGGAGGTGTCTCCCATCATCGTATTATAGAAAAGGAAGATAAAAAAAACTGTGGTCAGAACCGCAAAAACCACCATTCCCACAGTTGGTTTATTGGGTCCTTTGCCACCTTGATTTCTTCGATTATTTTGCTGGTTGTTTTGATTGTTTTCCATCTTAGGCTCCGTTTCTCATAATTCGTATCGCAGGGGGGAATGCTTACTTTGCTCATATCCTGGCGC
>CAMAHO010000013.1 GCA_945834545.1 uncultured Lachnospiraceae bacterium
ATTCCTCCTTGCCCGGAGCCTTCATCCGCCCCAAGACCTAATCCCTGGTTTTCCTTTTGACTGGAGGAATCTCCCTTCTCGGCCTGCTCCTTAGCCTGCTTGTAGGCATCCTCCAAAATCCCTTTCAGCTCCGAATCTGCCCCACCTGTTAGGGAATCCAAGAGCTCCTGCACAGCATCGGTAGCCCCTAAGGCTGCCAATGCCCCAGCCAGCTCCGAGAGGCTTTTGGTGTCTCCCTCCTCCATTCGTTCCTTGGCCTTATTCTTGATCCGTGAAATATTGGCGGCTTCCGTCTTTTCTCCAAGCTGGATAGCAGCCTTGGTCCTGTCCAAGGCGTTTCCTTCTGTCAGCTGTTTCCTAAGTCTTGCCTGCTCTGCAGCAATATCCTCGTCTATGGCCTCCAGTATGGCATCATATTTCATAGCACCCGCCAGGTCATTGTTGTCCAAAGCCGTCTGGCGCTTAGTCTGAGCCTCTTTTTTATCCTTCTCCAGCTTTGACAGAGTGGAGTTCAATCCCTCATCCTCATCCATGATACCCTGGGCTAAATTCCCCAGCTCATCCATATAGGAGTCTAAGCCGTTCTCTGCGTACTTTCGAAAATCATCCTTGGGAATCTTTTCGTACAGATCCTGAGCATCCTCCATATCATCAAAGACTTCGTCCAGAGCGTCGCCACTGTCACCCATTCTCTCTGTCCTTGCCTGTAATAGAAACTGAAGTTCTCTTTCCTTCTGGTCGGTCTTTGCCTTCTGCAGCTCCAGAAGGTTATTACAGTAGTCCTTTTTCTTACCGGCGGCAACTGCTGCCTTGTACTCCTCTGATACCCCCTGGGTTAGTGCCTTTTGATAGTTATCCTTTGCCTTGGGAATGAAATCCCGGTTTAACATATCTAATTCATCTTCCCTGTTTTTGATGACGGAATCCCGTATGCTGTACAGATTTCGAAGCTCCTCCAGCTCCACATCCATTTCTGTGTTCCCGTTTTTCGCCATCTCCAAAATCTGATTGCAGAGCTCGTACTCTCTGTCCCCCAGCACTGTCCCATTCTTCTCCAACTTTTCAGAGCTGTAGGAAATATAGGCATTGGCACTGTTTTCAATACAGGTGCCCATAGCATCCATCAGTTCAGAATTTGGAGAGTAGGGATCACTGCCGTCGTAGTTCTCTCCTCCCAGGGTACCCTGCAGGCTCATCAAGAGGCTGGCATCCATTTCAATCAGCTGATAAAAGACCTCCGTCCTTCTCACAGCATCCACCTTACTCATAAGAGAATAAAGTGTCTCCGCCTGTTCCTCCTTATTCTGAGCCTTCAGATTTTTGTACACCTGCTGCAGCAGTGCCATCTGCTCATCGCAGGCGTCGGTAACATCATTGTTCACTTCCGTCTCATAGAACTCGGCTATCTTATCATGGAAATACAGACTTAAGCCTGTGCTTTCCTCTGTAAAGTTATTGTCATACTGAATCCGAAGAGCCTCCAACTCCGGCAGATTGTATAAATCATACGGAGACGGGTCATCAAAGAGATTCATTTCCGTGTCATCCACAGCCTTCTTTATAACACCATCTGCTGTTACATAATGGGTGACCCAAAGCTTCCCCATCTCCGTCTCATCTGCCACCTCATTGCTTCCTGTAATAGCACTCAGTCCCTCCGCTGTGGTGATGTCAAACCAGTCTCCAGATGAAAGCTCTGATTTGTAGTAAACAGCATACTGTCCTGAGGTCTGGGCACTGGTCTGCGCCTTTTCATACAACTGCTCCGTCATTGCCACCATAGCAATCAGGTAGGTTCCCATAAAGATCGTACCGTTCTCCAGGGTATGGTTTTGGGAAAATTCCGAGAACAGTACAGCCTCCTCCTCATTCACCACAGCCAGGGCTTGTAAAGGTGGGAAAGCTACACTTTCGGAAACCACCAGAGCCAGTGTGAGAAATCCCACCGCTATCTGTTTTCCAATTCTTCCTTTTCTCATCTTACTCCCCCTGTTGCTCCACAATTTTTCCGGTGGCCGTATCAAAGCCTGCAACATTCAGCTTATTTTGCTGTTCATCATACAGTAGAATTGTCAAGTCGCCTAAATTGGGTTGCAACAGCTCCAAATAGGTAAAGCTCTTCTGCACATCATAGAACCTCTCACCGGTAAGGTATTGACCATCCTTTGTCAGGATTCTGTAAAAAGCGACCTCATCCTGGTAAAGTGTCAGTTCCATCCGAATGGTACCAATCTTGCCGTTTGCAGTGACCTTATAGTCTCCCAACACCTTTTTATTTTTCTCTTCTGTCTTGCTGTATGCTGATACAATCTTGAGTTCTCCGCTCTGGGCTGAGACATCTATTTCACAGTCATCCACCAGCTTCCCATTGTTATAGAAGCGCAGGAAGGCCGATTTTACCTGTTCCGTGGAGAGCATCATGTGCCGGATACTCTGGTCAATGGACGTCCTCTCACCAATCTTTTCCCCGTCACACCAAAGCTCATAATGGGTGATATCGATTTCAAAGTCATCCGGAATGGCCACATAAAGTCGAAACTGTTCTTCGGAAATAATCGGAGTGATGTAGTAATAAGCTCCTCCCGCATATTCCGCCTTGACATAGCTGTTTCCCTCTTCTCCTATGGTAAGATCCACGTTTTGATTTCGAAGTAAAAGGGTCACTCCGCCGCAGGTGGTTCTATCCAAAGAGTACAGCGCCTTGGAATAATCCCCCAGTGCGGAAAAACAGCTCTGCATCAAGTCCTCATAATCTTCTCTTTCGGAAGTGTATTCCTCATTTGTCATTTCCCCCAAACGATTCAGTCTCAGCGAAGCATCCAAAGATTTCTCAGCCTCTTTCACGGATTTCACCGCAGCCAGATAGGCATTTCTCATGGAAACGTAGTTTTCAAAGGCCTCCTTCACTGCTGTAGTTACCTCATTTTTACAGATCTCTTTCTCCAGCCGCGCCGTCTCGTATTCCAGGGTTGCTTCATACAACGCATAGGGTTCATCCTCCACATAGCGAATACCGGAGATAGCCCCCTTAAACCATTCCTTGGGAATCTTAATAAACAGAATTCTCAGTTTTCCCTGCCAGGGTTTATCAATTTCCTTTAAAAAGTCCTCGTAATCCTGCTTGAAAGGTTTCTTCTTTACCTTTGTCCCTGCAAAAGCCTGTTCAATATAACCGGATATGATATCCATCTTTTTTCCGTACTGTTCCTTCATCAGCTGGTAGTTGGTGCGCAGGCTGATCTTTGCAGTTGTCTCTGCCATACAGGCGTCATAGTAGGACTGGTCGTGGTCCAGGGTATATTGGATTAATTCCTCTAATCTGTTTCTGGAAATCTCTGCCGATATCAGTGGATTCACCAGACGATACCCGGTAGAAATGTCCATTCCGATTTTATCTGATATCTTACCCCTTTTCTGCTCCAGGCTTCTGCTGTCTGCAGATATCTTTTGTGTCAGGGATTCTATATTCTTCATCAGTATGTCCACATCAGCCTGACTGGCCTGACCAAGCTTAAGCTTTGCCTTATCCTTTATTAGCTGCTCCTGCAGGCTGTCTAACTGCTTTTGATTATAGGCAATGGTGTCCTCAAGCACCACTGCATCCACATATAAGCTACTGATCGTTTCATACTCTTTTAAGACAATGTCCGTCAGTTGATGCTTCAGGGTATCGATCTGGCTCTGAATCTCAATGGGTTTGAATTCAAACCCATACGCTTCTGACAAATCAGGCTTAGTCGGAAACTTAAAATTGATTAAGGGCGACCAGCGGAATGTTGACAGGTTCTTCTTCTTCTCCTTTATGGAGCGGTAGGCCTGACTTAGGGAAGCCTCCTTGGCAGAGATTTTACTCTCAATATTCTCGTAAGACTCACTGTTAGCCACTGCCAGGCTCTTTGCCTGAGAGAGTGTCAGGGTCTTCGTTGTGGCAGCACAGGTATCCATGGGAAATGCAGCAAGTCCCAAAGGCATTACTATGCTTAGACTTAGAAAACAAACCGTTATTCTGTTTTTCAACAGTCTAAAGCCACGAAATCTCATGAATTACCCTCCTCTTTTTTGGTGATACTGTAAAAGGAAAATCCCTCCTCCTCTTTCTCACCAATAAAGGTATATATCAAATCGTTCTTCTCAAAGGAGGTAAGGTACACCTCCTTCTCGGAATCGTAGTCTGCTACCTCATAACAATCATCATAAATTTTTTTCAGCTCTAAAAGCTGATCCCCAGCCTGCTTCGACATCTGATACATGCATACAGCCTCCGGCATCTCCAGAGCAGATTCGCCCTGATAGATGGGGGTGCCGAAATAGTTTTTTAATTCTTCCCTTGTAGGCATGACCTTTGTGCCGTCATAAAACCTGTCTTCCAAAACATATATCGTATCCACGGTAATGGAATCATTCAAGCCCGTCTGCTCCTGAACGCCTGCATACACAGCCTGTATGTCCTTCATGGCTACCACAAAGTATTCCTCGTCCTCGTACAAATCTCTTTTGCCTTGATAGGCCTTGGAGACCTCCGCCGTGGTTTTGCCCAACAGCTCGCTGTACACAATTCTGTTGGCTGTAAAATATCCTTCATACAGTGGGGAATTGTTGCTGCTAAACAGCTCTCCTTTTCCCTCCAGCATTCCTCTGGAAAATGCTCCTGTATACCAGAGAGAACCATTGTCCCGATACAGAGTACCCTCCCCCTCATAGAGGTTATTCACAAACTCTCCCTGATACTGTTTGATTCCCTGGGGATAATAGCTGGTGCCCTTTCCCTCGTAACAATTCTTTACAAACTGACCATAATACACCAGTCCGCCTTCCCTGTTAAAAAGAGAACCCTCTCCCGTCACGTAGCCATCACTTACATCACCTTCATAAGCCAGATAACCGCCCTTCCCGGTAATCTGTACACGCCCGCTGGCAAATCGCAATCCCAGAGAATTATAGCTGTATTTACGGATTGAGGCTCCTCCCGTGCTCTGGGCGTCCCCCTTTTTCAGATTGATAAAAAACGCTATACATACCGTTATCGTCACAATCACAATGGCAAAAGCTAGCCTCTTGCTGATTAACCAGTTAAATACAGAATAATAATCCTTCTTGTGTCTGGGCTTTACATCTAAAACTTTACTAAAAAATATACGAACATTATTGATCAGCCTTGTTCGTAGGAACTCCAAGCTGGTCCATAATCTTATTTTGTTAAAGATGGGTAATATTTTGGCTTTGAATGTAGTTATAAGAATCTGTAGGATATTATTCATCTACTCATTCTCCCATACTTTGTGTTTTGCCCTATTCCAAATGTAATCCACAATCAAGCTCTTCAGAATATGCCTCATTCAGGTAGTTTTCACAGGTAAACAGATACCATTTTGAGATAGAATCCTGCGGCAGCTCTCGCAGTATCTCTGAAAACAAGCTGCGTGCCAGATAAAAATCCTTTTGGTAGAAGAGCTGTAGTGCTTTCTCAAACTTCTCTTTATTTTGTACCTTGATTCGTCTCTCCCGTGTAGGACAAGCATCCAAAACCTCATACAGCTTTTTCTGTCCTTTGTCCGTTTCCACATAGCCTAAATAACGCAGTTCCTCTTTTCCTGTGGAACTGTCCAATACCTCACCGGTAATTACCACCCGAAGTCCCATCTTGCCAAGCCAAGACGCAAAGCGCTCCTGGGTCTGCAACCCCTCGGTATTCAGATAGGTAAAGCACTGATTATCTGTTCCTGCTACTCCATATTCAAACTGTGCCTGATACAAGAATATAGCCAGTGGTATTCTCTGTAGCAGAGGTTCTTCCTCCAGCTCCCTGACCAAATTTACCGCAAATCCAAGACACTCTCCCTGCTGGTCGGTAAACAACACCTTTAGCTCTGACAAATCCACATTATTGGAAACAATAATGCCCTTTCTCTGGGTCTGATGATTCTCCAGCAGCTGCAGAAAATGATTTCGGTTTGCCAGGGTAATCTCTCTACCGGAAAGCTCCAGCTTAAGCACAGCCATACAGCCCTCCAGTCTGCACTGGTCGCCGGCAGAAACCTCCACTATGGACTTTTTATGTAATAGGGTTTCGATCTCCTTTGGTGCGAATCGATAATAGGCCTCAAACATCTGAAGCTTATCGTAATTCATCTTTTTCAGGGTTTTTTCTGTTTCGTTAATGCTGTTCCACAGATTCTCCATATCTCTTCCATGGACTACAGGCCTCTTAACATCTTTTCCACCCTCTGTAACGCCTTGTAGCGCTGTGTTCAGTCTCTTAACATCTCTGGACTGAATGGTCAGGAACCAAATGCCGATGCAACTCATTATCACATAAGCGCATAAGCCGATTAAGATATCTCGCCATAACAGCTCCTGCCAGCTTTTCTCCCTGTAATCCTGTGACATAACTCCTACAAGCGCATAGGAGGGCTGATTTGCAATGCCGATTCCTCCTAAGGCAAGGGTTCTTTCATTCACCCTGACTTTAAACCAATCAAAGTGACTTACAGAATCCAAGCCAGAAAGCAATTCATTTGCCTTCTGTGTGTATAGCTCTGTCATGTCTCTTCCGTTCCAGATATCTGTACCAGCCAAAATGGTTCCTGTCCCCCGGTCTACCAGATACATCTGCTCCAGGGCTTCCTCCAGGCCGGTCTGCAGTAACAGCTGGCTCATAGCCTTTGTCTGCTTGACATACTGTACGCTGTCATAATACTCCTGTTTCTCATCCTCCGACGGAAGCTGCCTAAACACTTCTCCTGCTGCCGAAGAAGCCATATACCATTTGGTCAGCTCCTCCAGCTTTGCATTCTTTTGACGGTATTCCACCCGGAAGGTAAATCCCACTAAGCCGATTACTGCCACCAATAAAATAGTCTCCCAAGCAACAATCAACTGGGCTAATCTACCCCTGCGAAGGAAGGCATCCTGCGCCAAAAGGAAGATAATCCCTGCAATCAGAATAGCTACATATCGAAACACCTTGTCTGTATGCATTCCCAGATACTGTCGGATGGTAAGGATTCTATCATTAAAGTCTGCTATCTGCTCCTTTTCCGGCACCAATCCGGTTTTCCCCTGTCCATTATCCAGATACAGCTGCAGTCGTCCGGACTTGTATTTCGCCAATTGTATTCTTCGTCCCTCCACAACGCTTTCCATGCAGATTTCCTTCGCTTCTGCCAAGGTGTCCGCCTCTTCTCCCTCAGCCTTTTTGACAACCCTATTAACCGGAACGCTGTAAACAGAAGCCAGGTTTCTTTTTTCATTCACAAAGGTTAGATAATACAACTCCTCCGTGCGGGAAAACCCGGTTAACCCTTCTTTTCCCAGAAAGGTCACATCGTTTTCTTCTGCTTCCCTTTCCAGCTCCGCAGAATAGGTCCGTATCTCATACAGGACATCTGTCTCAGTCTGTTCTGTCTTGTTGTATTTCAGGAGAACATTCACCTTTTCTCCCGCTAGTAATGCCACACATTCCACATTTTTTTCAGAATCCGTGACGGAGATGACACTCTGTACCTTTTTATCCTGCCCGATACGATACAGCTTCCAATCTGTCCCCTCTTTTTGTATTGCATATAAGGTATCTGCGTTTTGTACCAGCTTTGTGTCTGCATGATAGACGGATTTACGGAAATACCCATTGCAAAAATCAATAACTGCAATCAAAAGAATCACGATGACCCATATGAATTTAAGGATAACACCAAATTTCTTCTTCATACTATAATCTAATCTCCAACGATATCTACTTTTGTACTAAGTTTTCCGTACCTATGATACGAAAATGATTTGAGAAGATGCGAAGCCACGGTGCCTCACCAAAAATGACCTGCGCCAATAGGGAAACCAACACCAGCAATATGAGAGCTAAGCTTAGAATCAGCAGAGCCCTGAAAATCCTATCCTTTTGCACTTCCAATTCCGTATTTAATCTCGCTCTGAGTCCTATTTTTGTGGAGGTTTGTGAAGCAATCTGAATATCCTTATACAATTCCAAAAAGCTGTTGTAGCTTTTCTTTTCTACCTTTTTCTTAACCAAAGTATAGCTGATTGCCTTTTGGTATGACTTCGGCGTTAGCAGTTCCATAAGAATTCGCGCACACTGTACCACGCACTCTTTTTCTCCCACTGTGCTGTCCAGCTCTTCCAAGCCAACCTGATAACTGAAAAACACACTGTCATCCTTGGCCAGATGAATCTGCTCCTGCTGCAGCATCAGATATAAAATCGGGTACGGAACACCCTCTGTCATACAAGCTGTCACCAGGTTGGAACAAATAACCTCGCATTTCGGAAGGGGAAACTTATCCCCATTGTAAAAGGACCGCATAGGGCGTTCTGCCTTGTACGGAAAAACCATACAAAAGTCGCCATTCCAGGAAAAGCTGCCCAGATAGGCATCCATTCTGTCCCCCTTGCTTTCAAACATATGCAACAGCTGTCTCACAATATTGTGATCCCGAACCACCCACAAGGTATACAGACTTCCGGCCTGTGAGCTGTCATCTCTGCAGATATAAACATCATTTGCGGTTCCCTTCCGCACAACGCGAATCGTATTCAGTTGCATCCCCTGCGATTCATAAATCATTTTATGCTGTCTGCTCCTTATTAACCATTCTCTATTACTTCATTTGCTTTCTTTTTTACAATAGCATAGGCATATGTACAAACTACCGGCATATCCACGCAATAGATTCGAATCTCATAAACCCCCTCTTTGGCAGGTGCTGTGTAAACACCCTCCGCAGTGATTTCACCGCTTCCCGGCTCTGTCATTTCATAGGCTACTGCATAGCTTTCCATGTTGTTGCATTTTACTTCAAAGAAGTAACTCTCCTTGGGGCTCAGCACCACAGTAGGGGTGACCGCTACAATACTTCTGTCGCTGACATCCTCGGGCAATCCCGTGTTCTTTTCGGAGGGGAACTTCACAGCCACCCAGCGATAGGTCAAAACCAGGTAATCAACATTCTGAAGTAACCTGGCAGCTACCATAAAGCTACCCTTATCATTCATAACCTTCACAGCCGTTTCTACATTGACATCGGTTTTATAGTGTCCTTCAAAGAGGTCGGGATTTCCATAAATTGTATTCTTAGTTTCCGTTCCTAATGCAGAATCTTCTGAGATATATTCATACCCAATTTCCACATACACATTTCCTTTTCCAAGGCCGTGGATAATCTCTCCGGAATAGCAGATATCTCCTTTTTTTGCAGCACTTCCAAGAGGTATCTCTAAGATTCCCGTGGCAATCTTGGGTTCTGCCGCATTTGGGCTGTCTTGGGGACCTGCACTGGGCTTGGTTCCCACAAAGGCCTGCCTTTTTCCTTTGTCGTTTTCCTTGGAGTAATATGCCAGGTACTCGTGCCTTTTGGCATGCTGGGCAGGGGAAGCAATAAACTTTTTGATATGATTCTCCACCACTTCCTCAATCAGATACGCACTGTCTGTTCTGACCAGCTTTAAATCGGCAAGGCGGATGTAATCCTTTATCTCCCCCATGCCCTGCATTTCCAGGTTCAAACGCCCAATTTCACGGTTTACCAGTTCCCTGGGCTGTAAATCCACCAGCATAATATTCATAGTAAGAGAGGACACTGCTACCGCGTCATGCCCGTCTACTGTAGCCTGCATACTGTCACTCTTTAACACGATATCCGTTTCCGACATGGAAACATCCTGTACCTGCATCCAATATTCTTTCTCCAGGCTCTCTCTCTCCTTCAGAGAAATATCGGAAAGTTCCACCGTAAGCTCGTGTTCTCCCTCCTCGGTGCATAAGGCAGGTGTCTGCAGCACGCAGCTTAAGGAAAGTCTCTTTTCCTGGTTTGACAGCTTTGTGACCTTGACCGCCAGCTTTAGGGGATTTTCTCTGCAGGCATTTGCCGGAACCACCAGTTCCACCAGGAAATCTTCAGTTTCCATGAGGACTCCCTTTGCTAAGAATTCGCTCTGCATCTCAAAACCGCTTTGGGCATCCACACTATCCATCAAAAACAACTGATATCCCTCTGTGATGCGGTTATACTCGTACTCTTTATCCATATTCTGGCTGTTTAATGCATATACGGTATGGGCCTCTTTTTCCTTGTAGCGCAAGCACAGACTGGCGCAGTTGGTTTTCAGCTGGTCAAAACCTTCGATCGCAGATAATTTCTTAACTACGGAAGACTCCACAATAATCTCTCTTCCAAGGCCATCAATAGCCGCACCGCTTTCTACCAACAAGGAAAGATCATCCAGACTGAACACCCCGCATCCGCAGATGATTCCTGCGCCGAACATCATGTTGTTCATAAAACGTCTTTTGTTATTAAAATAGGTTTGTTCTGCCAAAAAATCTGCACTGGTAAGCATTTTCCCGGGATAATACCGGTTTCTTTCGAATGGATACACTTGATTATTGTTCATACTCATTTCCTCGCCCATAGATATTTTTAACCATAAGCCCACTAGGCTATCATTTCTTATATTATCATTTCATACATCCGTATTCAACAAACATGGCGCTAAACGACATTAAATCGCGCTAAAACGACAACAGTAAAAACTGGAAAAGACCGGATTGTTTTCCGGTCTCTTCTTTGAGTTTCGTTTGCTATTTTTTTCTTGTATCAGTGATATTGGCAACCGTATCGAGTTGACTCAAGTCCAATAAGATGCATCCACAATGCCCCTTAAAGGTGGGAAAGCAGATTACCTTCAGATTCTTGTCCACCTCCGAGCTGTAATCAATGACCTCCAGGGTTTCTTCGTATAAGGCTGTTCGCTCGTAGCTTTTCAACCACTTTTCATCCATGTCCGGAAACACAGTCTTAAAGGAGTTGCCAATCAGCTCCTCCAGGGTATGATTTTCCAACTCTGCAAGGGCTTGATTTCCGTATCGAAAAATCCAGTCAATGGCTCTATCATCCTCATCATACACCATCTCAATATCGGTGAAAGCGATAGGAAGGTTGTCAAAGCAGGCATAGTGCCTTCTGTATTCCTCCTCATTGGAGGGCTCTCCCTCTCCCTTCGCGCTAAGCACACTCTTCATTTGCTTTTCCTGAAATTGTCTGATGATTTCTCGTTTCTTTCTCTTTGTATATTCCAGCTTCTCCCCATTGCTCAGATTAATAGTATCTGTTATATCATGAATGGCTCTGACTGCCACAATACACCCCCGGTGTACCTTGATAAAGTCATCCCCAAGCCTTTGCTCCAACAAACTAAGGGACATCCTGGTCTTGTAGACAGCGCCACCTATCACATGAATCTCTATATTTTTATCGCTAGTCAGAAGATACATGACAGACAAGGTATTTAAAACTACTTCTTTCCTGTCAGATATCACTGTTATATAACCGTTCTCCTGCATAATCGTTCCCCTTTGTCTACCTAGCAATGTTGTTTTCATTATAAACATCACTACATTGCATCATATCATATTTTTATTTCTGCGAACAGTTTTTTATTCATTTTAATTTGCCGCGGGCTTTCCCGAAAGATGGCAGTTTCCATCTGTGCAAAAGCAGTCCACTTGTGCTATACTATAGTTCATGGAAGAAAACTACAGGAGGTATTCTCATGGCAAAGAAAAACACCTGTCCCGTATGTATGACCAAAATGAAGCTTCATTCTGACGGGCATACCCTAATCTGTCCAGAATGTGGATACAAACTTTGCGACCATTCCTATACGGATCGAAGCTTATTTTCTGAGGATCATTATCACTCAGATTATGTAACCTACAACAAGCCTACCCCGAGTTCAGTTTCCCCTCGCCCGACACCGCAACGTGGCGATTTCGTTCAAAACGGTTCTGGTTACCAGAAGAACGCCCAAAAAACGGGAAAGAAAAAACATTCGGGTTGGGAGCTCTTTTTCATAATTATGTTCATCGTGTACCTCATAATACTCTCTCAACAATAAACACAAGGAGAAATCAGAATGAAACGAAACACCAAAAAGCGGTTTCTTTGCGCGTTAAGTCTTCTTATCTGTGTCCTACTGGGAGGATGTATTTGGCTTCTTCTGGATGACAGATGTATGGTATCAACTGCCTATGTCACAAATGATAGTTCTCAAATCATAAATCCTTTGGCAGAACAGATAACCATCTCTTCAGCTGCCAGTAATGTAGTAGCTACCCCAACAGACACAACCATACCGCTTCCAGAACAGAAAGGCGAAGCTACCTCCAAAACAGACGCAAGCCCCTCTGTTACCCAGTCCGTCACTCTCATGGCTGTTGGCGATAATTTGATGCACAATGCTTTGGTTCGAGGAGGGCTGCAGGAGGACGGAACCTACAACTACGACAAGTTCTATGAAGGGATAGCCTTGCCTCTGTCCTATGCAGACATCAAGGTCATCAACCAGGAAACCATCCTCGGCGGAGATTATCTTCCTCTCCAAGGGTATCCCCGTTTCAACTCCCCTACGGGCTTAGGGGACAGCCTTCTTAGAAGCGGTTTCAATGTTGTCCTGCATGCCAGCAATCATGCTGCCGATATGGGACAGGAAGGCTTATATAACTGTGTCTCCTATTGGAGAAATCATCCGGAGGCCTTAATGGTGGGCATTAACGATGGTATGCCCATTTCCACCAACCTCACCATCTCCGAAGACAAGGTGCCCATCGCTACAAGCGGTATCGGCTCTGCCCTTCCAACCGGAACCAAGTCCGAGGACTCCATCCCAATCCTGACAGTGAAAGGGTATCGTTTTGCCATTTTAAATTATACCTACAGTCCTAATATGGAAATCATCCCGAAAAACATTCAAGGGCACCTGAACATCCTATGTGACTGGGATAAAAACACCGGTGCCATCTCCTTTACCAAGCTGAATCCTCAGGTAATAGAGGATATCCGGGCAGCAAAGGAAGTAGCGGATGCGGTCATCGTCTTCCCCCACTGGGGCATTGAATATCAGACCAAGCCCTCTGTCTACCAGAAGGAATGGGCTCAGGCTATGGCGGATGCCGGTGCAGACTTAATTATCGGTACCCACCCCCATGTATGTCAGCCTATCGAATGGCTGACCGCAGAGGACGGTTCTTCCTGTCTATGCTATTACTCCCTTGGAAATTATGTTTCCACCCAACGGGATCCTATCAGTATGCTGGAGGGTCTGGCCTGGGTGACCTTTACAGAAACCGAACACGGTTTAGAGATACTTCCTGATACGACAGGCGTTTTTCCTATCATAAATCAATACCGATACAACCCTCTGCGGTTTGACTATGTCTACTTTCTGGAAGACTATACGCCTGAAATTGCCTCAAAGCACGGTATTCCACAGTGGGGCAATGGCAAAATGGATATCGACCAGCTCCATGAATGGGTGTCAGAAATCTTCGGCGATATGGCACTGTTAAAGAAGGATGTATTTTAGGGACGGGGTTTTTTGTTGCCCATCTCTGTCCCCTGTGTTGCTGCTTATAATAACTCCCCTATGGGACTAGCGTGCCCCCAAGGATTATATATTTATAACCAGACCGTGTAGCACCGTCGGCACTTAGCGAGCGTATTGTGCTCGCTTACGTACCGCTACGGTGCGATTCGAGCGAAAGCGCGTCTGGATATAAATATATAATCCTTGGGGGCACACTAGTCCCATATGAAGCAAACAAAGCAACAACATAGGGGACAGAGATGGGCAACAAAAAACCCCGTCCCTAATGCTATCCAATTCGTTTTATTCCCAGTATGTTGTCATAATATAAGTCACTGTACTTCACTCCGCCCTTAGGGGTAGAGGAGTGGATGATTTGGTTATCACCGGCATAGATGGCTACGTGCGTACATTTGCCGCCCTTCTTTCCATAGCAGACAATGTCACCTACGCAGATTTCATCAATCGAGACAAGGGTTCCGTCAGAAGACAACTGCCCTCCCGGGGTGCGGGATAAGCTGTAACCAAATTCCTTGAAAAGAAGGCTGGTAAAACCGGAGCAGTCTGTTCCGCCGGATAGTGTGCTTCCGCCGTGTACATACTTGTTACCTAAATACTGCTTGGCTAACTCTAAAACCTGACTCCCTAACTCTGATCCATCCTGCAGGATGACTACAGGGGCAATATACTCAGGTGTCTCATTCTGCTCCTCCTTGGATTCTGTGGCTTGTTCTCTGAGCGCCTTCTCCTCTTCCTCGCGTTTCTTAAGTTCTGCCAGTCGTCTGGCGTTTTCCCGCTCTTCCTCCAGAGAAATCGCATAGGTAAACTGTTCTTCCCTTTGTACATAGGCGGCGTAAACATAACCGCTCTTTCCCTCAGAATACTCTATCTTAAGCCATTCCCCTAAATCCTCCAAGATTGGGGCTTTTTCCTCCAGACTCAAATACCCAATCTTTCTTGAGTCAGTAGTAGCCTCCTTACGCACATTCAGTTTCGTCACCCTGGAGACTGCATAGCGAGTTACATATTCGTCAATCACCTCCACAGCAGCATCCCCATACAGGAAATATTCCGCCTTGATATAGCCTTCCACAGAACCGGATAGAATGTGGAACCAATCCTTATTCTCTCCCACCGTCTCTAAAATCTGAGCTACAGCCCCGTGATACAGCTTTCCCAGCTTCTTTCCCTCTGTGGAGGGGATATCCCGTACATTGACGTACCCGGTGACATTGGAAATGGCAAAGTCGGCATACTCACTTTCCAAGCCTGCAGCTGCTACAGCAGCACCTACTTCTCCCATCAACTCCTCATTCGCCTCCGGTATCTCTTCGTGCACTGTGTTCTCTCCTGAAAGCTCACTCTCCGGTACCTTTGGTTCACTGGTCAGAAACGCCATAGCCTGTGTGGAAGCTACCTGCTCCTCGCGCAAGGGTACCGCAACCTTTGCATCCGCCTCTGTCATGGTATCCTCCACAGTTTCTGCTGTCACTGCTGCGCTTGCTGTATATTCACTTGTCTCACTATAGAAATACAAAATGCCTGCAATCAAAATCAGGCATCCCGCTTGAATTACTCTTTTCACATTCTTCTCCAACTCTCTAAATACCCTCGAATTGTTTCGTACTTTCTCAATTTAAATAACAACTCGCATATCGCCCTTGTGTACTTAAAGAAACCTGTACTGATATAAAAGCAAGCCATGAGCCGGTGCAGTTGGTCCTGCTGCCGCTCTGTCGCGAGCCTCTAAAATTTCCGCCATATCTTCTGGCTTTCTGCGTCCCATACCCACTTCCATCAGGGTACCTGCAATGATACGAACCATATTGTATAGGAAACCGTTGCCACTAACCCATATGACAATCTCTGACCCCTTCTGTTCCACCCGGGCCTCATAGATTCGGCGAACAGTGGTTTCCACCTGGGCTCCCGTCTGGCAAAAGCTCTTAAAATCATGTTCCCCTTCCAGGTATTTAGCCGCCTCCTGCATGGCAGGTACATCCAGCTTATGATACGTAAAATATCTGTACTGCCTACCCACAGGCATTGGGAACTCACTCTGATAAATCGTGTAGGTATAGGTTTTCCGACTCTCCACATGCCTAGGGTGCCAATCCAAAGCCACTTCATAGGACTTCTGAATGCGAATATCCTCCGGAAGGGAACCATTTAATGCATAGGATATCTTCTCGGCAGGAATGGGATGACAGGTATCAAAGACCGCCACATTTCCCAAAGCGTGTACTCCGGCATCCGTCCGGCTGGCTCCAATGACGTGAATCTCCTCTCCAAGAAGCTCCGATAAGCACCTGTTTAGTTCACTTTCAATGGTAATCCCATTGGTTTGGAGCTGCCAACCGTGATACGCCGTTCCGTCATACGCTACTATAAGGCAAACTCGCTTCTTTGCTGCCATACCTCTTCCTTCCTAGATTCAAATTCTGTAATCCAAACAAAGTACCTGCCTATAGGAGGTCTCTAAAAAAGCCCCGGTACATCCAGCCTTCCAAGCCACACACTGACAACCAAATACACTGCCAGGCAAATGTATGCCAGATAATCTCTTTTCTTATAAATAAGAGGTTTCATCTTGGTTCTTCCCTCGCCACCTCGATAGCATCTTGCTTCCATAGCCATGGCCAAATCATTGGCACGGCGAAAGGCAGAAATAAACAACGGAACCAGGAGAGGCACAAGAGCCTTGGCTCTCTTTAAAAGATTACCGCTCTCAAAATCAGCTCCTCGGGCAATCTGAGCTTTCATAATCTTGTCTGTCTCTTCCAGCAAAATCGGAATAAAGCGAAGCGCTATGGACATCATCATAGCCACTTCGTGCACCGGCACCTTAAACACCTTAAGAAACCCAAACATTTTCTCCATACCGTCTGTCAGATTGTTTGGTGTTGTTGTCAATGTCATAAGAGAAGACCCAATAATCAACAGTGATAACCTCAAAGCCATAGACACAGCGCTGACAAAGCCTTCCCTGGTAATCGTCAATTTCCAGAAGGAAACCAAGGGGGTTCCCGGTGTCAGAAACAGATTAAATCCAACCGTAATCAAAAGCAGAAAGGCAATGGCCTTCATTCCCTTCACCATATAGCCAAAAGGAACCTTTGAGCAGATAATAACCATTCCTAAAAACAAAATTGCCAGCCCATATCCAATATAGTTTTGAAACAAAAATAAGGAAACAATATACAACACCGTTCCACCCAGCTTGACTCTGGGGTCCAATCGATGAATCACCGACTCAGCCTGATAATATTGTCCTAATGTAATATCTCGTAACATCTACCTGTTTATCCCTTTCCATTTGGCGATTTCCGACGCAGCCTCAGCAATGGTAATCACGTCCGGGTCCACTGGAGCGCCCGTTTCCCGTAGTTGGTGCATAATGTAAGTCACCTGAGGTGCTGCCAGGCCGGCCTGCTCCAGCTCCTTGTAGTGCTTAAATACCTCCCTGGGTACATCATTATACATAATCTTCCCTTGGTTCATCACCACAATACGGTCCACATACTCGGCCACATCCTCCATGCTGTGGGAAACCAGGACAATGGTCATATGGGTCTCCTGTTGAAGCTTCTTAATCTGATTGAGTATTTCCTCTCTTCCCTTGGGGTCTAACCCGGCTGTAGGTTCGTCCAGAATCAGTACTTGAGGCTTCATAGCAAGTACACCTGCGATGGCAACCCTCCTCTTTTGTCCGCCTGACAAATCGAAAGGAGACTGGTAATACAGTTCCTCCGGGAAGCCCACCTTTCGCAGGGCGTCGAAGGCTGCAAGCTCCACCTCCTTTTGAGACAGACCCAGATTCTTAGGACCGAAGCAGACATCCGTAAAGACATCCATCTCAAACAGCTGGTGTTCCGGATATTGAAATACCAACCCCACCTTGCTTCTCAGTTCCTTTAGTTCATACCCCTTTCGATAAATATCCTCTCCGTTAAAATAGATTTCTCCGGAAGTCGCCTTAAGCAGACCATTTAAATGCTGAACCAGGGTGGATTTTCCTGAGCCGGTATGACCGATAATTCCCAGAAACTCTCCGTCCTCTATCTTTAGAGTGATATCATCCAAAGCCTTGCGCTCCAACGGGGTTCCTTCCCCATAAATATGATTTACATGATTTAACAGAATCGGCATATATACGCCTCCCTATTTGCAAATGTTGAAATCGGCCAAGTTCCTCCCACATATCAGAGTATAGGATGCTCTCTGTTTATTGCGGGGCAATGCCTATACTCAAATACGGTTGAGTTCAGCCACTAATTCCTTTGTGGTTAAGATGCCGTTGGGCAAAGGAAGACCTTTTTTCTGCAATTCATAGGCAAGCAGGGTAACCTGGGGTACATCCAGGCGCAGGGCTTTCAGCTCCTCCACTCTGGAAAAAATCTCTCTTGGAGTTCCTTCCATGGCAATATGCCCCTTGTCCATGACAAACACCTTGTCCGCATGAATAATCTCTTCCATATAATGTGTAATTAAAATGACAGTAACACCCTCTACATCATTGAGCGCCCTCACTGCCCGAACCACTTCTTTTCTGCCGTTGGGGTCTAACATTGCGGTAGGCTCGTCCAAGACGATACATTTCGGATGCATGGCCAGCACTCCCGCTATGGATACCCTCTGTTTCTGGCCTCCTGAAAGCTTGTTGGGAGAGTGCTTGCGGAATTCATACATCCCTACAGCCTTTAGGCTCTCCTCCACTCTTTCCCAGATTTGCTTTGTAGGGACACCCATATTTTCAGGGCCAAAGCCCACATCCTCTTCCACCACCTGACCAATGATTTGGTTGTCGGGGTTTTGAAATACCATTCCGGCAGTCTGTCTGATGTCCCAGATCTTATCCTCATCACGGACATCCATACCGTCCACCCACATGGTTCCCTCCGTAGGGTTTAACATCACATTCATGTGCTTTGCCAGAGTCGATTTGCCCGAGCCATTATGCCCCAGGATAGCTATGAATTGTCCCGGTTCAATATCCAGGGACACCTTGTCCAATGCGGTGGTAATTCCTTCCACATTGCCTTCATCATCTCTTCTGATATATTCAAATGTCAGATCACGGGATTTTACGATGCCCATTTTACCCTCCGTCTTTAGGTTCAAAAACCACTTTGCATTACATTGTACTAAATCATTCCAAGAATTACAACCTTTTCAAAGGGTTAATTCTGTGATATTCTTATGCTGCTATGTACGATTGGAGGTTTCACAAATGGATAAAAGAGAACTAAAGAAGGGAATACTGATTCTTTTGGGAATCCTTTTACTAGTTGCATTGCTACGTGTCGTCCACAACCTGAATTCCCAGACGCTGACAGAATATGTTGCCGAAGAGCAACATTAGGGACGGAGTTTTTTGTTGCTCATATCCGTCCCAAGTGTTGTTTCCTACCATCTCATCAAGGTCGCCCTACAAGGCGCTCCATCCGTTTGACTAAGGTTTAGTGGGGCGCAATGTAAGAGATAGGCACCATCAGGAACATGTGCCAGTCTGATACCCTCCAGCAAAACAACCTCAGCTCTAAGCAAAACTAAGTGTACCGCCATAGGCCCATCCTCCGGTCCGACGGTTTGAGATTCATTGCCCACTAAATCAACTCCTGCTTCTGCAAACACCTTTGCAGCTTCTAAGGTCACTGTCGCCTTCCCTTTCAGCAAAATTCTTTTTTCTGCCCCGACGTAGACGCTTTTCGCCTCCCCGAGAATCTGTTCTGCATCATGTGCTGTCACATTTCCTTCATGCTGCTTCACATATGCAGGGCCGATAAATTTCTCAATCGCAATCTGGTCGATTCTCTTCCCGTCCTGGATAAAGTGATATGGCGCATCTACGTGCGTTCCGTTGTGAGCGCACATCTCAAAGGCAGTCAGGTTATATAAGGAACCCTCTTCCATTCTTCTCATAACTTTCTTTTCTGGCTTGGGATCTCCCGGAAAAACAGCACATTCAAATACCGGTTGTGAAATATCATATATCATAGTCTTCTCCATCTTTCGCTTTCTCCTGTATGAACTATTGTGTTGAATTGTGAATCCCCTATCCTTGAAAGTCTTCTTAGTGTCAGTATTATAGCACATTACCTATTGTTTTTACCTTGCAAACATCCCCAATACATAAAATTTCAGTAGTGCCAGAAACTCCCTGGTCATATTATTTAAGAGGAAATATACATGTGAATCTGCACTGATTCCACATGCATTTTGTAATCCTTGTTTTTTCCCAATCTGTACAGCCCTGAAAACATGAAAATTATTTGTAATAATTCCCACAGAAGAATCATTCTCCAAATACTGCATACTATTCCTGATATTCTCTGCTGTGGTAGAGGATTCCTTCTCCAAAAAAATTCTGCTGTCATCAATCCCTTTTATTCTGAGATATTCCGCCATTCCCTCCGCTTCAGGAAAGGGTTCATTATAGCCTTGTCCACCGGCTACAATACATTTCGTGCGAGGATTATCCTCCAAATACTCCACTGCTTTATCCAGACGATACCGCAAAACCACACTGGGACCATGTTCATAGACCTGGGCACCCAAAACAATGATATAATCCAAATCTACCTTTCCTCTTTCAAAAAAACCACTGATAATACAACCTTCCAGGATAATAAACAAAGCTATCCCAAGAGAAAGACAAGCTACAAAGGTTCTTAAAAACCATTTAGGAAGCCTTTTTAGTAATCCTGACCACATAACTCCTGCCATAAGAAAAAATAGGAGTCCCAGAGCTATCCAAAACAGAAAAAAGCCGGAGCCTGACCCCAAAGCCATAACACTGAATCCATATAATATACTGCATAATCCTATGATAATCCATACCCAAACTTTCCAACACATTGTATTGCCTCCGTAACTTTCTTTTTTTATTGTTACATTCCGTGTTAAAAAATGCAAGTAAAACGAGCCAACATGGACAGTTGATATACCATCTAAAATGAGCCAGTAAGGGCAGGTAATGTACCAAGCTAAAACGGAACCGGTGGGGACAGTTAAAAAACCATTTTTTACCGTCCCCACTGGCTCAAAAAAAGGACACCCTCTCGGGTGTCCCTTCAGAATTCTTATACAAGCTCAAGAACAACTTCCATTGCTGCATCGCCCTTACGCTGACCAATCTTGATGATTCTGGTGTAACCACCCTTGCGGTCTGCATACTTAGGAGCGTACTCATCGAAAAGCTTTGCAACGATGTCGATTTCCTTTGTGTTCTTCTTCTTACCCTTATTCTCGGTAGGAACCTCAATTACAGGGTTAAGAACCTTAAGCATCTGGCGTCTTGCGTGAAGTCTGGAAGGAAGATCCTTCTTGATTTCCTTCTCAACGGTTTCGTACTTGGTAACCTTCTTGCCGTCTACTACTTCCTTTACTCTCTTGCCGTCCTTGTCCTTTACAGGAACCTTTACGGAAACCTTAACCATCTCGAAATTGTCTTTTTCCTTGCAAGCTGCAGCGATAAGACCCTCAGCAATCTTCTTTACTTCCTTAGCCTTAGCTTCGGTAGTAACAATCTTGCCATGCTGTAACAATGCTGTTACCTGATTTCTTAATAATGCTTTTCTCTGTGCAGATGTTCTGCCAAGTTTTCTGTACTTTGCCATGATTATTTTCCTTTCTCCATTCATGGTAACGTCAGGCAACGCCTTTGGACTTATTTACCCAACGCTGTTATTTTGTTCCATTTAGAGATAAAACCCATCTATGCCTTTTGGTCTTACTATCCGGGCTACCTAACTGATTGAATTAGTTCTCTTCGCTTGCTCTCAAGCTAAGTCCCAACTCCTGAAGCTTTGCAAGGACTTCCTCCAAAGATTTTCTACCAAGATTGCGGACCTTCATCATATCCTCAGGAGACTTGTTTGTCAGCTCCTGAACCGTGTTGATACCGGCTCTCTTTAAGCAGTTATAAGAACGAACAGAAAGCTCAAGATCGTCAATGCTCATCTCTAATGCCTTTTCCTTCTCATCATTCTTCTGCTCAGCCATAACATCAACTGATTTTGCATTCTCAGACAAATCAACAAATAAGCTTAAATGCTCGCTTAGTACCTTTGCAGCAAGGCTTACAGCCTCGTCAGGAGCTAAGGTACCATTGGTATAAACATTAATGGTAAGCTTATCAAAGTCAGTCACCTGACCAACACGTGTATTCTGTACTGTTACATTCACTCTCTCAACCGGAGTGTAGATGGAATCAACAGGAATCACACCCTTAGGCATGTCTTCACGCTTATTTTTCTCAGCACTGACATAACCACGGCCCTTTGTAATAGTCAATTCCATGTATAATTTAGCATCCTTACCGGATAAGGTAGCAATGGTAAGCTCGGGATTTAAAATCTCAACATTCTCGCCACCGAGAATCTTAATGTCACCAGCCTTTACCACGCCTTCACCTTGAAAATCAATATAAGCAGTTATGGAAGAATTTGTGTCACTGTTGTTCTTAATTGCAAGGCTCTTTATGTTCATGATGATTTCGGTAACATCTTCTTTTACACCCGGGATAGAGCTGAACTCATGCTGGATGCCGTCGATTTTTATCTGGCTGACTGCACTTCCGGGAAGAGAAGAAAGCATAATTCTTCTCAAAGAGTTGCCAAGGGTAATACCATAGCCTCTCTCCAGAGGCTCTACAACAAACTCACCGTACTTTTTATCATCAGAAATCTCTACAACCTCAATATTGGGTCTTTCAAAATCAAACACCGCAAATACCCTCCTTATAACCTACATTTTACAAGAGCAGTTAAACTCTGAAGGCTTATGCCCCCAGAGTTTATTATTTTGCTTACTTAGAATACAACTCGACGATAAGCATTTCGTTTACAGGAACATCAATCATCTCTCTGGTAGGAAGAATCTTGATAGTACCCTTGAAGTTCTCAATATCAGCCTCCATCCACTCAGGAACAAGTCTGCTTGCTGTAACCTCTGCTACATCCTTATATCTCTGTAATCCCTTAGCCTTCTCGGTTAACTCGATAACATCGCCAGCCTTGATTAAGTAAGAAGGAATATTTACAACCTTACCATTTACAAGAACATGCTTATGACCTACAATCTGTCTTGCCTCTCTTCTGGTTCTAGCAAAGCCCATTCTGAAGATAACGCTGTCCAATCTGGACTCCAGCATAACCATAAGGTTTTCACCGGTCATACCTTTCATTCTGTCAGCCTTCTCATAATAGTTTCTGAA
>CAMAHO010000014.1 GCA_945834545.1 uncultured Lachnospiraceae bacterium
GCGGACAAACGGTTTTCAAGACCGCCTCGTTATGACCACTTCGATACCTCTCCAAGTTGTCATCCCGTTTCTCACGGCAAGGGATATTCTATCAAACCGTTTCCAAGATGTCAACACAAAAATACAAAAAATCAGAATATTTTTTTGCCCTTATTTTTTCAAAAAGCTTTTCATTAAAATCATATCTTCCGGAGTTGTCACTTTTAGATTTGTATAGTCTCCAAGATACATTTTCACCTTGGCATTTCCGTACCATTCCACTACGCCTGCATCATCCGTCACATTGGCAGTTTCAGGCAAAGCTTCGTAAGCCTCCTTGATGATTTCACCTGCAAACACCTGGGGTGTCTGAACCGTCCATAGGGTAGAACGCTCCGGTGTCTCCACTGCAAATCCATCCTGGTCAACCCTTTTGATGGTGTCCTTAACCGGTACGGCTGCCACGCAGGCACCGCAGACCTCCACCTGTTCCAAGCCTCGTTTCAGGATTTCCTCACTTACCAAAGCCCTGGCACCGTCATGGATGAAAATATAGGTGTCCTTTTCGATAAACCGCAACGCATTCCGGACAGAATCATATCGTTCCTTACCTCCGGCTACCACACGGACTACCTTATTTAAGGAATATTTCTCTAGGATTTCCTTTTTTACATATTCTATACTCTCTTCCGGCACTACCAAAACAACCTGGTCTATCACCTTGGATGTTTCCATGGTATCCAGGGCATAAAAAATAAGAGGCTTCCCGTTGACTTCCAGAAACTGTTTTGCCACAGGGCCTCCCATTCTTTTCCCGTTTCCGGCTGCTAAAACGACTGCCACACAGGGTCTTTTTTGCATGATTATCGTTCTCCTAATTTAAGATTCGGAACTGCGTTCAAATCCAGCCCGCTTCTGTTTCCTTTGATAAACTCGTAATACCCGGCTACACCTATCATTGCCGCGTTGTCTGTGCAATAGACAGGAGACGGATGATAAAACTCGATTCCTCTCGCCCGGCACTGCTCTTCAAACGCTGCTCTCAGGGAGGAGTTGGAGGCTACGCCGCCGGCTATGGCAAATTTGTTCATGCCGTATTCCTTCACTCCGTGAAGAGAATGCTCTACCAACACATCGATAACGGCCTTTTGAAAGGAAGCAGCAACATCCGCCTTATTGACCTCTATCCCTTTCATGGCACATCCGTTAATATAGTTCAGCACTGCAGATTTTAAGCCACTGAAGCTGAAATCATATTCGTTTTCTGCCACCTTCGCTCTGGGAAACAAAATCGCATCCGGATTTCCTTCCTTAGCCAGCTTATCAATCTTGGGCCCACCGGGATACCCCAGGCCAATGGCCCTGGCTACCTTATCGAAGGCCTCCCCTGCGGCGTCGTCTCTGGTGCGGCCGATGATTTCATATTCGCCATAGTCCTTCACAACTACCAGGTGGGAATGTCCACCGGAGGCTACCAGACACACAAAGGGTGGCTCCAGTTCTTTATTTTCGATATAATTAGCACTGATATGTCCCTCAATGTGATGTACCCCGATGAGAGGAATGCCGGTGGCAAAGCTGATGGCCTTTGCTTCACTGACACCAACTAAAAGAGCCCCCACAAGTCCCGGTCCATAGGTAACTGCGATGGCGTCTATGTCAGTCAGGGAAACATCGGCCTCCTTTAAAGCTGCAGTAATCACCTGATTTATCTTCTCTATATGTTTTCTGGATGCAATCTCCGGCACGACCCCTCCGTACTGGGTGTGCAGAGCAATCTGCGTGTATATCACATTGGATAAGACCTCTCTGCCGTTTTTCACCACAGCGCAGGCTGTCTCATCGCAAGAGCTCTCAATTGCCAAAACCAATACATCTGACATTTTCTAATCCTCATTTATCCTTAGGTTCTCGGCTAAATCCCAGCCGTAGATTTTCCACTGTTTCTTGTCATCCTGACGAAGGAGATACACTAAATGCGTAGGTATGCTCTTCCCGTTTTCCATCATGGTGTAACCACAGGACAAACGTGCAAACTCAAAGCCATCTACAGAGTAAAAATCCACACTGGTGCTGGCTGCTACGGAGCAATTGGTAATCTTTCTCTTTTTCAGCTTATACATATCAATCTCGCTCTTCAGGTTTTGCAGATAGCTGTCATACTCATTGGCCAGTACCAATTCGTCATCAAATAATTGTCTGCTTTTTTTGGCCAGGCCTTCCAGCTCTTCTTCCGTAAGCTCTTCATTATAGAAGCACTTCATGATTTCATTGTAATACTTAATCACTTCTCTGGGGGAAACCGGATATTCCAATTTCAAGTCCCTTGCAAGCACGGTCTGCACGGTAGTCAACTGTGTTTCCTTTTGATTTTCCTGTCTTCGATTGGATAAATAGGCATAATATCCGACAATGGCAATAATCAACAATATAAAGATGATGGTCATTGTCGACATGGATTTTTTCATCCTACCTAATCCCTTCTCCATTTATAAATCTAATCTTCTTCAAAGACCAGCTCTACTGTTCTGCCGTCCTTGGCAGCAATGGTGTTTTCAAAAATTTGTTTTACATCCTTCATATACGCTTCCGGATGTGTCAGCGACGGGCTGTAGTGCGTCAGCCACAGCTCCCTTGCCTGACTGTCTCTGGCAATCTTGGCAGCCTCATACATAGTCATATGCTTGTTTTCTTTTGCTTTGGCTAGCTTTTCCGGCTCCCCGTACATTCCTTCCAGAATCAATAAATCAGAATCCTTCGCATTCTGTACGATGCTGTCTGTGGGTCTGGTGTCTGTACAGTAGGTCACCTTCAACCCCTTTCTGGCTTCTCCCAAAACCATATCGGGAGTATAGATGATGCCGTTTTCCTCTCTGGTTTCCCCCTTCTGTAAGGGATTCCAGAACTTTAGCGGGATGTTTTGGGCTATGGCGCGATCTTTGTCGAATTTACCGCCACGTTCAATCGCCACACTATACCCATAGCATACCACATTATGCTGAACCTTGAAAGAGTGAATTCGAAATCCGTCGAAGTCAAAATCCATGGCGTCTCCTTCTATCTCCTTACAGACGACCTGAAAGGGAAGCTCCGGAGCGATCACTCTGAGTGCGTTAACCACACGAGTCAATCCCTTAGGACCAATCAAGGTCAACGGCTCTGTCCTCTCCGCATTTCCCATGGTAAGAAGCATACCTGGCAAACCGCTGATATGATCTGCATGATAATGGGTAAAACAGATGATATCGATAGGCTTTGGGCTCCACCCCTTTTCCCTGAGAGCCACCTGTGTCCCTTCCCCACAGTCCACTAAAATTCCCTGACCGTTATACCGCAACATCAGGGAAGTCAACCATCTATATGGAAGAGGCATCATGCCTCCGGTTCCTAGCAAGCAAACATCTAACATTCTCATCCTCGTTTCTACAGCAGCTCAGTTCGTTCCTCCTCTGTCACCGGAACCACAAAGCTCTCTGTCATTTTGTCATAACAATCCTCACATAAATCAAATTGATGTGTGGTTTTATCTTTACGGCCAAAGTAACCGAAATTGGCTACCCCATAAAAGCATTCCTCCAGAAGAAGTCCTTTTCGAACCCGTAGCGACTTTCCACAGGCATTGCAAACTACCTCTACCAGCTCTTGTGTCTTGGCATCCACTTTTCTCATCTTGTTCTCCATCCTTTTCTGTAAGCTATCGCTGTGAAGCATATTCACAGCACTCTACAGTATAAGATACTTTTCCGCCTATTTTCTTTGGAAAGTTTTGACACTGTGGGGCATCTATGGGACAACCCTTGTAGTTTAGGGGATTCTCTTCCACATGATCACTGCATCTTCCTTGGGTCTATCGTAAAAGCCGGGTCTTATTCCCTCTGCTATAAATCCAAGCTTCTCATAAATGTGAAGAGCTTTTACATTACTCTTTCTCACCTCCAGGGTGTAGGCCTGCACCCCAAGTCGTTCACCCTCTGTAAATAAGACTGCAAAAAGCTCCTGGCAGATATGTCCTCCCTGGTGAGTGGCTGCTACCATTACCTTATCTACATCAGCTTCCTCTCCCAAGACTACCATGCCGACACAGCCAAGAATCTGTTCCTTTTCCTCCGCCACCAGATAATGACAGTACTCCTTCCGGGTAAGCTCCAGAAAGGCTGTTTCAGACCAGGGCTGGGTAAACAACTCCTCCTCCATTGAGGCGAGCTGCTTTGTATCCTTTGGTTGCAAACTACGAATGACCATGTTCTATCTTAACAGCAGGTCCTCTGCCTTCCTCCCGTTCTCTCTCTGCCTGACTCTTTCGCAGGTATTCAGGCTGATGCTCCTCAGCCAAAATCCCCTTACCTTCTCGGAAAAAGTGTTCCCCTAAGGCAGCGATACTGGCTGCTCTTTGGTACATAGAGGCTGCCGGGGCATAGGTAAAGGAAAAGCTACTATTCTGCTCCAGGGCCTCCTTGTAAGCCACTGCACCGTCCCCCAAAAAAGTAACCGGCTCTTCAAAGTTTGCCAGTTCCGTAATCAGGGTGTTCAAATCCAAAGCGGCGGGGGCAAGCAATTCCTTCATATCATAGCCATGATTCTCATTTATGACAAATCGGTAGGCAGCGGTATAAACCTGATTTCTTCTGGCATCCATCATAGGGCAGACAATCCCGGCACAGCCATACAGGTTATAAGCAAGCCCCTGCAGGGTAGACACCTCCACCAAGGGGCAATTCAATGCCAATCCCAGCCCTTTCGCTGTAGCTGACCCAATGCGAAGTCCTGTAAAAGAACCAGGTCCCTTGGATATCGCGATTGCATCAATCTCCTTCATCTCAAATTGCAGCATGGTCCTTAGCTGATCCAGCATAGGAACCAGAGTCTGTGAATGCGTTTGTTTGTGATTGGTAGTATATTCTCCGATTAATCTCCCGTCCTCCAGCAAGGCCACGCTAGCAACCACCCCGGAGCTTTCAATAGCTAATGTCTTCATAAGCAATATCCCTTTGTGTTAACCTCTTCCACTTCTATTCGTCGATGACAGCTTTTTCCCTATTCGATGTTAGATCTCTTCCACTTCTATCCTACGGTAGTCAAAGCCCTTCTCCAAATCCTTTGATATGGTAATCCGATAATAATGCTCCGGCATGAGTTCCTCTATCAGGTTTGCCCATTCCACCAAGCACACTCCCTCTCCGTAAAAGCAATCCTCATATCCGATTTCATCCATCTCCTCGATGTCGCCGATGCGATACACATCAAAATGGTAAAAGGGAAGCCTGCCTTCCTCGTATTCCTGCAAGATGGTGAAGGTGGGACTGTTCACCGGTTCTGTAATTTCCAGTCCTTGGGCTACCCCTTGGGTAAACACCGTTTTGCCAACGCCCAAATCTCCCACCAGAGAAATGACGGTTCCCGGTTTACAAATCTGCCCTACTTTTTTGCCAAACTCAAAGGTTTCCTCAGCATTGTATGTCTCTGTCATATAGATTGTCATTTTTTAGATAAATCCCCCTGTTTTCAAGGATTGTTGGGCATTGACACTCATGTCAATTTCCGTGTCTTTCTGTCTAAAACTGCATCCTGTCTTTCTGTCCAAAATGGTAACGCACCTTTCTGCCTAACATCATTTTGTACTTTCCTAGTTAAAACCGAATCTTAACTTTCTTTGGCGGAAGGTGGGTAGAGAGCACTTCGATTAGTGCCATCTTCTGATCTCCCAACTGCTTTCTGGGGAAAATAGATGCATTATACTTTGAGGTATATAAAATAATGGAGCGAGAGGTGGATACTGCCTTCACCATGGAATCCCAATCCTGATGCTCCGATGTCTCTCCCTGAGAAACCGTAACACCGGTATCATCCAGCACATAATGCAGTGGTTGTCTGAAGCTTGGATTTAACAAGGCCTGCTGCTTACTCTTCATATAAAGTGTGACAGGCAGATACAGCAGAAGAAGGATTCCAGCAATCAGGAAAATCCATTTCTGTGTTGACAACGCCACCAGGATACAAACCGCCCCCATACCGGAGCCCATGATACCTCCAGCTGTATTGTAATGATGCATCAACATATAGTCATATAAATCTGCCGAACTGATTTGAATATCTATTTCTACCATTTTTCACTCCATTATATGATGTTGGGGCTATACGCCCTTATTATGATACCTACGGATTGTTTCGCACTTTGTGCTCTCACAATCCTACAAAATATTCGCACATCGTGGGACTACATCCCACGGTAATGCTCATATTTTGACCCTGGTATCATTATATTTATGTAGGTACAAAAAATCAAGCAAAAAGGCGGGAAGCCCTGCTTCTCCGCCCTCTTCTGAATTTTCTTTATGCTGCGTTTTTACGGCCTGACTTAATGATAGGACTAAGGGGCTTGTATATTAATAAGGTAACAATGGATACACTGGCGCCCTTAATCAGATTTAAGGGTGCCACACATGCAGCTACAAAGCTGACAATGCTGCCCTCTGTCATAAGTGGATTCACTTTTGCTCCCATTTCCAGAATTGCCTCCATAGGCATATGGAAGAGCTCCGCAAAGGTGGGAAGCAGATATACTGCATTAAAGGCAGTACCGAAAATAGTCATTACCAGAGTACCTGTAACGCAGGCGATAATTGCATTCTTCTTTGTCTTCTTGAAGAGATAGACAACGGATGCCGGCAGGATAAAGCTACAACCAACCGCAAAGTTTGCCAAATCACCGACAAAGGCTGTTGTGGTACCCTTGACTAACAGCTTTAACAGAATTTTGATGAACTCCATGATGACACCGGCTGCAGGGCCAAAGGCAAAGGTTCCTACTAGTATAGGAAGCTCGCTGAAATCCAGCTTGTAGAAGCCCGGTGCAAAGGGTAAGGGGAACTCAAACAACATCAGTACCATTGCAATTGCTGAAAACATACCGATTACTGCTGAATTTCTGGTAGATAACACTTTCTCCTTGTTTCCGGAGCGATGCTGCTCTATCTTTTGCAGCAAAAGCCCTACCAAAAACAAGCCTACGATCAGAGCCAAAAACTCTAACACATACACCACATTCTCTGCTACACTTTGAAACAATCCATTCATTTTCTTTTCCTCCGTTTTCTGAAATACATTTTGGTGAGGAAAATTCTTCTTTGGTGATGGTGATTGCCAGGTTTCGTTGCCCCACTAACGGAGCATTTTTAAAGGGAATTTCAACGGATTTCCTCTAAAATAAGAAAGCCCTGGGCATACAAAGATACCCAGGGCGAAACCACGCAATAACTCACTTTCTTCTTTCATCCAGACTATACTGTTGGTCCCGGAGTTTCACCGAATCAGCTCGTGCCATGCTTTGACACAAGGTCGCGGACTTTACCGCCAGTAGGGAATTACACCCTGCCCTGAAGAATTCTCTTTTCACTGTGATGTAGTGTAACACAGCCAGTTGGAAAGTGCAAGCATCTCATTCTACAATTCCCATCAAACCAGCAACTTATTCTACAATTCTCGTCAAGCCTCCTTCATCGTATATTGCAGCATCTCGTAGTGCACAACACAGCCTTCATAAATCTGCTCCGGCAACAGTGCACGGGCAACCAGCTTGTCCTCCTCTTCCTCGCTGTCCAGTCGGGTTAGATGAGCATAATCTCCGTCAATACTCTTTACCAGATAATCACAACAAAGCATTTCTTCTTCCTCCTAGTTTATCCTTGTTCTAACGGACACTTGATGCGAAGCATCTCGTCACACACGTGATGCACCAGAGTAGCCGTTTCCGTCTCCGCCACACGATAGTAGATTTCCTTTCCCTCTCTCCTGCTTACCAGGATTCCGGCTTCCCGGAGTCTCCTTAGGTGAAAGGAAACCGCCTGATCTGTCATGCCCACTGCAGCCGCGATATTGCTGACACACTGTTCGGAGTGGCACAGCAGATACAGGATTCGCAGCCTGGAGCCATCTGCAATCTGTTTGAAAATTTCAGCCACTTTAGTACATTCCTCCAGGTTTGGGAAATGCTCCAAAATGTGGTCCATATTCTGTCCATGTTGGTGAGGCAATTGTATCTTTTCCATACTCCCTCCGTCTCGTTGTATTCCTCGTTTTTTCCAAGTCCTAGCTTTATTTCTTCGTCCTATCCTCTCATCTATTCCTTTATCCGAAGTGCTCTTGTAGCATTTAAAACAGCCAGTACCATAACTCCTACATCCGCAAAGATTGCCCACCACATGGACAGGCTTCCTATGGCACCGAACAAAAGACAGGAGCACTTTACCACTAAGGCAAACACAATGTTTTGTCTCACAATTCCCAGGGTCTTTCCGGAAATTCGCATTGCCAGAGCAATCTTCCTGGGGTCATCGTCCATAAGAACGATATCTGCCGCTTCAATGGCAGCATCTGAGCCCAAGGCTCCCATAGCAATTCCTATATCCGCTCTGGACAGGACGGGGGCATCATTGATTCCATCTCCCACAAAGGCCAGCTTTTCATTGGGCAATCTTTTCTCCAGAAGTTCTTCCACCTTTTCTACCTTATCTCCAGGCAAAAGCTCGCTCTCCACCCGGTCTAAGTGAAGTTTGGAGGCAACTGCGTCTGCCACAGCCTTATTATCTCCGGTGAGCATGACCACTTCCTTTACCCCTTGTTTCTTTAAGCTGCTCACTGCCTCGTTTGCACCTGCCTTTATCTCATCGGCAATGGTGATAAAGCCTGCATAGGTGTCATCAATCACCAGATAAACCAGGGTTCCTATGCTGTTTGCATTCTCTAATTCAATTCCCAGATCCCTCATAAATTTCTTGTTACCGGCGCATACCCTATGGCCGTCTACCTGGGCTCTGACTCCCTTGCCACTGATTTCTTCCACACCGGTAACACGCTTTGCATCCAAGCTCTTCCCATAAGCCTCCTTTAAGCTTTTGCTGATGGGATGGGTGGAATACAGCTCCGCCAGAGCGGCTGTCTCCAAGAGAAGTTCCTTCGAATAGCCGGGCTGGGGCACAATTTCCGTCACCCTAAAGCTTCCCTCGGTCAAGGTCCCGGTTTTGTCGCAAACCACATACTTGGTATTTGCCAGAGCTTCCAGATAATTTGAGCCCTTGATTAATATTCCTCGGGCAGAAGCACCGCCAATTCCTCCAAAGAAGCTTAGAGGAATAGATATTACCAGGGCACAGGGGCAGCTGATTACCAAGGTTGTCAGGGCATTGGTGGCCCAAAAGGCCCAATTTCCTTCCCTACCTATAAGAATGGATATCACAGGGGGAACCAATGCCAACAGCAGGGCCAGAATACATACCACCGGCGTATATACTTTTGCAAAACGAGTGATAAAACCCTCCGACTTTGACTTTTTCATGCTGGAGTTTTCCACCAATTCCAAAATCTTGGAAACCGTAGACTCTCCAAAGTCTTTTGTTGTCTGTATGGTTAAGACTCCCGTTTGATTGATGCAGCCGCTGATTACCTCATCACCTACTGCCACCTCACGGGGAACGCTTTCTCCGGTGAGAGCACTTGTATTTAAGGAAGAATTGCCCTCCGTAATGATGCCGTCAATAGGTACTTTTTCCCCTGGTCCCACAAGGATGGCGGAACCGATTTCTACCTTCTCAGGGGATACCTTCTTTGTGCCCTCCTCTGTCACCAGGTTGGCATAATCCGGTCGGATGTCCATCAACGCCGCAATATTCTTTCGGCTTTTTCCAACTGCATAGCTTTGGAACAGCTCCCCTATCTGATAAAAGAGCATGACAGCTGAGCCCTCTTTATAATCCCCTAGGATGATAGCCCCCAGGGTAGCAACCGCCATGAGAAAGTTTTCATCAAACAGTTTCCCGTTGAACACACCCAAAATTGCTTTCCGCAGAATGTCGTATCCGATAATCAGATAGGGAATCAAAAACAGGATAAGCTCCATCCACTGCTCCTTTACCGGAACTACCTTAGCCAAAATGGTAGCGAAGGGCACGCTGCTAAACAAAAGCAGAAGGAAGAGAGAAAGTAGAATTCGATACAAAATCTTTTTTTGTTTCTTTGTCATAATAATATGAGACCTTTCCGAGTCATTTTGTGCAATGACGCTAAAACTCTATTTCACAATCCGGCTCTACCTTTTTGCAAGCCTTGGCTACAGCCTTCATTACCTTCTTTTCGTCAGCGCCTTCGGCAAACTCCACATTCATTTTCTGAGTCATGAAGGACACCACTGCATCCATAACTCCCTCTGTTTTCTTTGCTGCCTCCTCCATCTTTAATGCACAAGCTGCACAGTCTACCTCGATTTGATATGTTTTCTTCATATGATTCTTTCCTTTCTATAAGCTATTCTCAAGCAAGCTCTCTGCTTTCTTATGCTGCTTGAATGAAATCTGATTATATTTAAACATTTGTTTAAATGTTTGTCAATACTTTTTTTGTTTTTGGGAGGGAGCAAATGTAACAGTTCGCCGCGCCATTTGCCCCTTTTCATTGAGGGACAAATGGACCTGTCCCCTATGCCCCCCTTATCTTGCACTGATACTGTAATTTATTGTTCATTTCGGCACTTCATTTTGACACTAAAAACGCATCTATGCTAAAATAGTAAAAGACTATATTGTAGAAAGGTTGGTATTTCTTCATGAAAATTAATAATGGCTGTTGGCTGCTTAAAGCAGGTTATCAGGCTTTTGCCCCCAAGGAAGTGTACTACACCACCGTCACAGATACGATGGTTACACTGTGCACCCCCACACATCACATCGTTACGAGAGGAGACACTCTGGGAGGAGCAAATCTGACTCTCAGAATTTCCTCTCCTTATCCCGAGGTTCTTCGCATTCAGGCGGACCATTACCTGGGAGCAAAGTCAAAGACCCCCAGCTTTGAGCTCACTATGGGCAACGCGCCTTTAGATGTAGCTGACAAAGAGGATGTTTTAACCATTTCCACCGGAAGCCTTAAGTTGGTGATTGACAAGGCGAACTTCTCTATGAAGTTCTACCGTGGCGAAGAGTTGATTACTACAAGCACCGGAAGAGATTTGGCTATGATTAAGGCTGACTGGAAGGGCGACTACTATGACCAGAACGGAGATACAGAAAACACCTACATGATGCAGCAGTTTTCTATCGGTGTAGGGGAACTCTTCTATGGTACAGGAGAACGTTTCACCCCTTTTGCCAAAAATGGTCAGTCTGTTTTGACCAGCAACGAAGATGGCGGCACCAGCACCGAGCAGTCCTATAAGAATATTCCGTTTTATATTTCCAACAAGGGCTATGGTGTGCTTGTCAACCATCCCGAACCGGTCTCCTTTGAGTTTGCAACGGAAAATGTGACAAAGACTTCCTTCAGTGTGCCGGGGGGAAGCTTGGATTACTTCTTCTTTAACGGTCCCTCTATGAAGGATGTTCTGACAAGATACACTGACCTGACAGGAAAGCCCTCCTTGCCGGCTCCCTGGACCTTTGGTTTGTGGCTATCCACCTCCTTCACAACAAGCTATGATGAGGCTACGGTCATGAGCTTTATCGATGGCATGTTAGACAGAGGGATTCCTCTTAGAACCTTCCACTTTGACTGTTTCTGGATGAAGGGCTTCCACTGGTCCAACTTCATTTGGGATGAGGATGTATTCCCGGATCCTAAGGGACTTCTGTCCAGAATCAAAGCCAAGGGGTTAAATATCTGTGTCTGGATCAACTCCTACATCGGCCAGGAATCCATTCTGTTTAAGGAAGGCATGGAAAAGGGGTATTTCCTCAAGAGACAAAACGGCGATGTATGGCAGTGGGATATGTGGCAGCCGGGCATGGCCATTGTGGACTTCACAAATCCTGAGGCTTACAAGTGGTTCCAGGATAAACTAGAGGTCCTGCTGGATATGGGCGTTGACTGCTTTAAGACAGACTTCGGCGAGAGAATCCCTACCAACTGTGTCTACAGCGACGGTTCAGACCCGGTAAAAATGCATAATTACTATACTTATCTATATAACAAGTGTGTCTATGAGCTGTTGGAGAGAAAGCGCGGCAAAGGACAGGCTGTACTGTTTGCCCGTTCCGCTACTGTCGGCGGGCAGAAATTCCCGGTTCACTGGGGCGGCGACTGCTGGTCAGACTATGTTTCCATGGAGGAAAGCCTTCGCGGCGGTCTCTCCCTGATGATGTCCGGTTTCGGCTTCTGGGCTCACGACATTGGCGGCTTCGAAAACACCTCAACCGCTGATGTGTATAAGAGATGGGTTGCCTTCGGTCTCCTCTCCTCTCACAGCCGTCTCCACGGCAGCAGCTCCTACCGCGTGCCTTGGGCCTACGACGATGAGGCCGTAGATGTGGTTCGCTTCTTTACCAGATTAAAGGCAAGGCTTATGCCGTACCTGTACAAAACTGCTGTGGAAACCTCCAAAACCGGTATACCTACCATGAGAAGTATGGTTTTGGAATACACCAAGGATCGCAACTGCGCCTACCTGGACAAGCAGTATATGCTGGGTGACAACCTCCTGGTAGCCCCTATTTTCAATGAGGACAGCTTGGGAATCTACTATCTGCCTGAGGGCACCTGGACGGACTTCCTTACCGGCGAAGTGAAAGAAGGCGGCAAATGGTACGAGCAGAAGTATGATTACCTGCATCTGCCCTTATTTGCAAAGCCAAATTCCATCATCGTAATGGGTAGCACCGATGAGAAGCCTGATTATGAATATGAAAAAAATACAGAAATCAGAATCTATGCTTTGGAAGACGGACACACAGCAACTTCCCTGGTATATGGCATGGACAATGAAGTGAAACTGGAAATCACTGCCACCAGGACAGGTGACAGAATTGCTGTCAACGTAACCGGCAAGGAAATCTACTCCCTTCGCCTTGTAAACGAAAGGGCGACTTCTGCCGGTTCCTACAAGGTTACTACTCAGGAAAACGACAGTGTGATTGAAGGAATTCAGGGGAATGTAGAGGTTGTTTTGTAAGTATGAAACAATGCCCCGTCAGCAGAGAGCTGTTGACGGGGCAAACAACTAGAAATGGCTGAAGGAGAACAATAGAATGAATTATATTGGTTCGAAATATTCGCTGCTGGATTTTCTGGAAACCACAATCGAAACTGTAACAGGATATCAAGTTGGTGATAATTATGTCTTTGCAGACCTTTTTGCGGGCACAGGCATCGTAGGACAAACTTATAAAGCCAAAGGCTGTACCGTTATTTCAAATGATATTCAGTACTATAGCTATGTGCTAAATAAGCATTACATTGAAAACATCCCCGAGCTGGATACCAGCCTCCTGGAAACCCTAAATAACCTTCCACCCGCCCAGGGTTTTATCTACAAAAACTATTGTGAGGGTTCCGGGTGCGGCAGAAATTATTTCACCAATGAGAATGGTATGAAATGTGATGCTATTCGAATAGAGTTAGAAAAGCTTCACACTTCCGGACAGATAGATGACAGCTTATACTTTTATTATCTGGCAAGCCTTGTAAACTCAATCGATAAATATGCAAACACTGCCTCCGTATATGGAGCCTTCCTAAAACACATCAAAAAATCCGCGCAAAAAGAATTTCAGTTGGAATTGTTACCGGTTATACCCGGTAAGGTTGGCAAGGTTTATAATGAAGATATCAATGCTCTGGCTAAGAAAATCAGCGGAGACGTGTTATATCTGGATCCCCCCTATAACGCCAGACAATACTGTTCCAACTACCATGTTCTGGAAACAATTGCCAGATATGACAATCCTGTTTTAAACGGCGTAACCGGCCTTAGGGATTCTTCAGACCAAAAAAGCAGATTCTGTTCCAAAAGAACCGTTGCAGAAGCCTTTGATGAATTAATACAAAATGCCAAGTTTAAATATATATTCCTAAGCTATAACAACGAAGGGCTTATGAGTCTGGATACGATAAAAGAAATTATGTCCCGCTATGGAGAGTACAGTTTTTTTACACAGGAATACCGACGCTTTAAAGCCGACAAAGAGGAAAATAGGAATATCGCTGCTGATTCTACCACAGAGTATTTGCATTGCTTAATAAAACAATAGGAGAAAACGGATGGCTAAATATAACGATTTGGACCCTGAAAAGTGGAAAGAATACGAAGATATTAACACCGACTCATTATGGATAATAGATAAGCGTGATAATTCCGGCGCACACACCGGGGATTATCATGGGAATTTTGTACCACAAATACCTCATCAATTATTTACACGCTATACAAAAAAGGGAGACTGGATTCTTGACCCTTTTATGGGTAGCGGCACCTCGTTGATAGAGGCTCAACGAATGGGGAGAAATTCTATTGGCATCGAACTACAACCGGAGGTTGCAAGAGAGGCCTCTGAGCGAATTCAAACAGAACATCGCGATGATTGTTCGGCAAAAGTATTCCCCGGCGATAGCAGAACCATAAATATGGATTCTATTATGGAGAGCACAGGTATAAAGAAATTACAATTTGTAATCCTGCATCCTCCCTATTGGGACATCATAAAGTTTTCTGAGGACAAGAACGATTTATCAAACGCTGAGAGCCTTGATTCTTTCTTGGAATCATTGGGCCAAGTGATTGATAACACAACCAAATATCTTGAGAAGAACAGATATTGCGCTTGCGTAATAGGCGACAAATATGCAAACAGTCAGGTGATACCTCTGGGTTTTCATTGTATGAATAAATTTACCGAGAAGGGATTTCTGCTAAAAGCCATTCTTGTAAAAAATTTTGGTGAAACGAAGGGCAAGGCCAATCAACAAGGAATTTGGCGTTATCGTGCCATCACAAATGATTTTTATATTTTCAAACACGAATATATCTTTGTATTTAAAAAGGTGAAGTAGCCATCCGGCTACCTCACCACTCAGATAAGTTTTCTTCTTAATAATTCCATTACACCCTGCATATTAAATCTGAATTTGAAACAATTTCTATTTCGATGCACTTGAAATTCTCCCATACTGATTCCGCAGTACTTCAAGGTATTGGATTCATTCCACCTGTCCAGAGACCGCGTAAATGAAAACTTTGAGTTATCCCATAAAGGTGGTGCAGCCTTACCCATGAGGACATAATTGTTTAAAGGGTTATAGTGATTCTCCAAATTAAAAAAATGTAAATAATAATCACAATCAAACAGATTTCTCCAATACATATCAACTACTGCTGCCGTATTGTTCATAGAATTCTTCTTGAAAATATAGGATCTGTTTTCATAAGTATCTCTCAGCCCCTCTGCCGCCAATTCTTCCTTTAAGCAAAAGGTATCAAAATATCTCTCCAAATAAGAGAAATACGTTTCCGCGGTTGGTTGTCCAATAATCTGAGGCGCAACTTTTCCCAATTCCTCTTGATTGGTTTTTACAGATAATGTTCTATTGCCTTCCAGAATAAAGTCTATAGGATTCTGTCCTTCTGCAATATGTTCAATGGGAACCGGTATCCCTTCTCTATCGAATATCTTTTTTATAGCATCATTCTTTAATAATAATTCCACGATTTCTTTTTCTGCACGAGCTTCATAATCACGATTTACTCTGACGCCAAAGCTTTTAGCAATCGCAATCTCTGCAGATATTCCAATTGATTCATTATTATTTGCCATCCTTTGTTTCCTCAACCGTTCCTTTGTAGTCTACACCTTCGAAAATAAAACTCTTGATATCATTGAATCTTCATGGTCAGTGCAATTCTCTTCTTTGCCAAATCCACACTTAGAATCTGCACATCCACCACATCACCCACAGAAACAGCCTCTAAGGGATGCTTGATAAAGCGATCTGTCATCTGAGAAATGTGTACCAAACCATCCTGATGTACGCCGATATCCACAAAAGCCCCAAAATCAATTACATTTCGCACAGTACCCTTTAACACCATACCGGGCTTTAAATCCTCCATATTTAAGACATCACTGCGAAGCACCGGCTTGGGCATATCCTCTCTTGGGTCACGACCCGGTTTCTCCAATTCCTTTAGGATATCCTCCAGAGTAAGAACACCGATTCCCAGCTCTGTTGCCAGTTTTTCCTTATCCTTCACCAGCTTGATAGCATCCTTTGCATTAGACATATCTAAGCCCAGCTTTGCCAACAGCTTTTTGGTGGCGGCATAGCTTTCGGGATGCACACTGGAAGCATCCAAGGGCTCATCTCCACCGGAAATACGAAGAAAACCCGCACACTGTTCAAAGGCCTTAGGCCCCAATTTCTCCACCTTTAATAACTGCTTCCGGTTTGTAAAGCTACCATTGGCTTCCCTAAATTCCACAATCTTCTTTGCGATTGTCTTATTTACGCCGGAAACATACTCCAGCAGGGAAACCGAGGCTGTATTGAGGTCTACGCCAACCTTGTTTACGCTGTCCTCCACAACAGCATTCAGAGCCTCCCCCAGTCTCTTTTGGTTCATATCGTGCTGATATTGTCCCACGCCGATAGACTTGGGGTCAATCTTTACCAGCTCAGCCAGAGGGTCCTGCAGACGTCTGGCAATAGAGGCAGCGCTTCTCTGCCCCACATCAAAGTTAGGGAATTCTTCTGTGGCAAGCTTGCTGGCAGAATACACAGAAGCCCCTGCCTCATTCACAATAACATACTGTACCGGGCGCTTCATTTCCTTTAACAGCTCCACGATAATCTGCTCGGACTCACGGGAGGCTGTGCCATTCCCCACGGAAATCAAATCCACTTGATATTTATCAATCAACTGCTTTAAGATTTTTTTGGACTCCTCCACCTTATTCTGAGGAGCAGTGGGGTAGATTACCTTTGTGTCCAGAACCTTTCCGGTGCTGTCTACAATGGCAAGCTTACAGCCGGTACGAAAGGCAGGATCCCATCCTAACACCACCTTTCCGGCAATGGGAGGCTGCAGCAGAAGCTGCTCCAGATTCTTGCCAAACACGGTAATTGCCCCATCCTCTGCCTTTTGGGTCAGCTCGTTACGAACCTCTCTCTCAATGGCAGGGGCAATGAGACGCTCATAGCTGTCCGCTATCACAGCCTTCAAAATCGGCGTTGTAATGGGATTCTTTTTGGTAATGACCTGCTTTTCCAGGTATCCTAACAGGTTTTCAACCGGTGCAACCAGCTTCACGGTCAAAAACTTCTGATCCTCTCCTCTGTTAATGGCAAGAATTCTGTGGCCGGCAAGTTTTTTCACAGGTTCCGAAAAGTCGTAATACATCTCATAGACACTTTGGGCATTTTCGTCCTTCGCCTGACAGGTCAGAACGCCCTCATTGGTGGTTTGCTTTCGAATATATGCTCGGAAATTCGCATCATCGGAAATCCGTTCTGCTAAAATATCCATAGCTCCCTGTAAGGCATCCTTTGCGGTAGGCACCTCCTTTTCCGGATTTACATAGGCTTCTGCCAGTTGCTCCACAGGTTCTGTGATTTCCTGCTCCCAGATAAGATTCGCCAAGGGTTCCAGTCCCCTCTCCTTGGCAACACTGGCTCTGGTCTTTCTCTTTGGTCGGAAAGGACGGTACAAATCCTCTACAACCACCATGGTCTGTGCCTCTTCCAGCTTTTTCCTAAGTTCCTCCGTGAGAAGTCCCTGTTCCTCTATACTTTTTAAGACCTGCTCCTTTTTCTCCTCCAGATTGCGCAGATAGGTCAATCTCTCGTCCAAATTACGGAGCTGCTCGTCATTCAATGCACCAGTTACCTCCTTGCGGTAACGGGAAATAAAGGGAATGGTATTTCCCTCATCAATCAGCTTGATTGCTGCCTCCACCTGCCATAATTCAACCTTTAATTCCTCTTTGATTTTCAGTGCAATATTCATTCTCTATATCCTTCCTCATTTCTACTGTAATACCACTTTCACGAATTACATGTTCCCGGTACAATCACCTTTACTCATAAGCCATCTGGTAAACCGCCAGAATGTCCTCATATTCCAAGGGTTTATACCCTATCAGGCTCCGCGTTTTCTGCCTTGAGCAATTCCAAGCCAGCTTTTCCAGGCTCCCCTGTTCCACGCCCAGCTCCTTCAAGCGAATGGGCATACCGATAGAAACATAAAATTGTTCCTGTTGGTCAATGGCTTTTTCTATGGTCTCTTCCGGATGTTCAAAATCGATATCCAGATTCCACACATTTTGAGCCCACTGCAACCAACGGCTGATATTTGCCTTGTAAACATACCTTGCCCAGCTGCACCAAAGGGCTGCAAGTCCTGCCCCGTGCGCAATGGACGGGTACATTCCGGACACCTCGTGCTCAAACTGATGCACCACCAGCTGCATTTGTCTGCCACACCCGGTCAACCCGTTGTGGGCTAAAGATGAGGCCCACATCATGTTGGCTCTAGCCTCATAATTCGTTGGATTCTCCAGGCAATCCAAGCCGGCTTTCATCACCTGCTTCATCACCGCTTCTGCGATAGCATCCGTCAGATAGGTATCTTCCCCGGGGCAAAAATAGCGTTCCATAGTGTGCATTTCGATATCCACAATACCGCAGGCTGTCTGATAAGCATTGACTGTATAGGTCAACTCCGGATTTTCGATGGCAAAATCCATTCGATTCAGGCTGCTGCCGTAGCCTCTCTTTTCTCCGGTTTGTTCGTTTGTTATGACGCAGGAGCTGGACATCTCAGAGCCGGCCGCTGCCAGAGTCAATATGGCCCCTTTCTTAAGAGTCCTTTCCGGAACGGCCTTCCCTAATGAAAAGTCCCAAACATCCACATCCGGATTGGCTGCCCCGTTGGCAATATCCTTGGCAGAATCCAACACAGAGCCTCCGCCGATGGCTAGCACAAAATCCACCTTTTCTTGCAGACAAAGTTTGATTCCCTCACGCACCAGGCGAAGCTCAGGATTGGCTACCACGCCGCCAAGCTCTACATAGGGAATCTTCTCTTCTTCCAGGGCCTTTTTTACTCTTTCTAACAGACCGCTTTCCCGAGCTGATTTCCCTCCGTAATGAATCAGGACCTTGTGGGGCTTGTACTCCGCCACAATCTTTCCCACCTTCTCTTCTTCCTTTTTTCCAAAATAGATCTTTGTCGGTGTCTCGTATATAAAATTGTTCATACACTGCCTCACTTCCCGGTTATTCAGTCGTCTTATACAACATAGCTACAGTATACCATAAACAAATTAAAATTTCCCCAGAAAATCCAAAGATCTTGTAACAGTAGATTTGCCTTTTTTTGAATTAAGTGTTAGAATAAAACCAACTATAAACATGAGGCGACATATGGCAGGGTACACGGATACATCAGAAAATCAATTTGCTACGGCAATACTTACTTTGGGAGCATTGTCGGTAATCACCGTATTTACAGGCATCTTTCCTTCCCTTTTAGGAGGAATCGGCTTAATTTTATGTGTGGTAGGGCACAAAAAGGGCAGCCTGCGTACTCCCGGGGAAATGTTGGGAATGGTGTTGTGTGCTACCGGAATCTTCCTTGGAATCGCCATGGTAGTTCTCGCCTTTGTCTCAATCCTATTCCCCTACTACAATGATCCCGAGCTTTTTGCACAGATTAACGAAGTCTACAAAAACTACGGAATTGATTTACAAGGTATGATTGAAGGTATGATGCCCGTCACTCAATAAAACGGAATGCTACCCCATATTACAACTTCCTTATGGGAATTTTTCAGAAAGGAGAACCCTATGATAAACGGAATGAATGGTTACAACCAGTATGGATATATGCCCCTTTCTCCCTATGCTCAAGGTACACAGAACAATCCCAATGGTTTGGGAGTTGATGCAGAAAAAAGTGCCAGACAGGGCGGCGAGTGTGAAACCTGCAAAAACCGAAAATACAAGGATGGCTCTAACGAGATGGTATCCTTTAAGTCTGCGACTCATATTTCTCCTCAGGCAGCTGCATCCGCTGTCCGCTCTCACGAGCAGGAGCATGTTTCCAATGCCTACAAGAAGGCGGCTACCGGAAACGGCGAGGTGTTGCGTGCCAGTGTGACGCTAAAAACGGCTATCTGTCCGGAATGCGGACGTAGCTATGTGGCCGGCGGAACCACCAGCACACAGATTAAGTATTACAACGAAGACAACCCATACCAAAAAGAATTAAAGGCTACCGACAAGGATAAGTATGGTGGAATGAACCTTGATTTAAAGCTATAACAATACTGCTACTCTATCGACTGGAAGGAACCTACATGCAAGAAACATTCAGTAACAGCGAAATAAAAAACAGTGCAAAAATAGCCTTGACCGGAAACTATACCCGGTCAGGGCTATTACTTCTATTTTACTTTATGCTAACCTCTATGCTTCAGAGGTACCTGAACTTTCATCCACTCTTGTCCGTCCTGCCTATGATTCTTTCCAACATGCTTTTGTTTGGAATCTATCTCTTTTTTTTGAAATTGTCACTCGGCCAGGAGGCAAGCCCCTTTGACTTGTTTTTCGCCTTTCAGGATTCCCCTAAAAAAACTTTGTGTATCGCCTGTCTCTATACTGCATTCACCGGAATCCTGGAATTGCCGGCAAACATACTGCTAAATGCTTTCTTTTTACAAAAGACTTTATCAGACGAGACTTTGAAGCTCTTATTAGGTCTGCAGATTGCATTGCTTGTTATTTGGTATCTGGTTCACCTGAATTTATCCCTTGTCTACTATTTATTGCTGGATTTCCCGGAATTAACAATCAAGGAAATCCTGCTGTTGAGCATCCGTAAGATGCGAGGCCAAAAGCTCAGATTATTTCTGCTGGAGCTTAGCTTCGTCCCCATATTCTTACTTGCGATTCCCACCATGGGAATAGGCCTGCTTTGGATTATGCCTTATTTCTATACCGCAAGGTCCAAATTCTATCTGAATCTTGTACATTAAGGGGTCATGGGGGACAGATCCATTTGTCCCCCATGACCCCTCTTACCCTCTGGATACGCTCTGCCATTTCAAATATCCATTGATAAATTGGTCTAAATCGCCGTCCATGACGGCACCCACATTACCGGTCTCCACTTCTGTCCTGTGATCCTTTACCATAGTATATGGCTGCATCACATAGGAACGAATCTGATTTCCCCAACCGATATCCTTGATTTCTCCACGAATGTCAGAAAGCTTTTCTACATTGGCCTCTTTCTTTAACAGATACAGCTTGGCCTTTAACATCTGCATAGCCTTGTCCTTGTTTTGGAACTGACTTCGCTCGTTCTGGCACTGTACCACGGTTCCGGTAGGAATGTGTGTGATTCGAACTGCAGAGGAGGTCTTGTTGATGTGCTGACCACCGGCGCCACTACTTCGGTAAGTGTCAATTCGCAAATCCTTCTCATCGATTTCTACATCCAAGTCCTCTTCTATATCCGGCATAACATCCAGGGAAACAAAGGAGGTCTGACGCTTTCCCTGTGCATTAAAGGGAGAAATTCGGACCAAGCGATGTACGCCCTTTTCGGATTTTAAGTACCCATAGGCATTGGTACCGTTGACCTGGAAGGTTACCGACTTGATTCCGGCCTCATCTCCATCCAGAAAATCAAGCACTTCCACGCTAAAGCCCTTTCGCTCAGCCCATCTGGTGTACATTCTGTACAGCATGCTGCACCAGTCGCAGCTCTCCGTACCGCCTGCTCCGGCATTGAGCTTTAAAATTGCATTGTCCTTGTCATATTCCTCGGACAACAGTGTGCTGATTCTAAGCTCCTCAAACTCCTTGATAAAGTCATCCAGCTCCCCCCTAATTTCCGGAATCATAGACTCGTCATTTTCCTCATACCCCATTTCTATCAGAGTAAGGATATCCTCATACTGACCAGAGAGCTTATCACAGACTCCCACGGTATCCTTCATATTCTTGAGCTCCTTCATCTTCTGGTTTGACTTATCCGGGTCGTCCCAAAAGCCGGGAGCCTCCATTTCCATTTCTAACTCTTCGATTCTCTTTGCCTTATTAGCAAGGTCAAAGTGAATCCCTCACTTCCGCT
>CAMAHO010000015.1 GCA_945834545.1 uncultured Lachnospiraceae bacterium
GTATAAAAGGGGTTAGATTTCCCAACTTTTTCGACTATGGGCTGGATTAATAAAAATTTTAGAATTGTCCAAAGGCCTGAAAATACTATGTTTTCAGATGATTACTAGCACTCAACTTGGTTGAGTGCTAATTTTTTGTTGACTTTTAAGAGTGGGAGAGATAAACTGTATTCATAAATTCAAAACAGAAAGGAAAGTGATTTATTTATGGCAGAAAGAAATGGATCCTTATCCATTAACAGCGACAATATTTTTCCAATTATAAAGAAGTGGTTGTATTCCGACCACGACATTTTTTACAGAGAGTTAATCTCCAATGGATGTGATGCAGTTACGAAACTGAAAAAGTTGGATATGATGGGAGAGTACACTCTGCCGGAGGGTTTTAAAGCCCGCGTGGATGTAGTGGTAGACCCTGACAAAAAGACCTTAACCTTTACAGATAACGGCTTGGGTATGACAGCCGATGAGGTGGAGGAGTACATCAATCAGATTGCCTTTTCCGGTGCTACGGATTTTATTGAGAAATACAAAGACAAGAGCAACGCAGACCAGATTATCGGTCACTTTGGTTTAGGCTTCTACTCCGCATTTATGGTAGCGGATGAGGTTCACATTGATACCCTGTCTTATCAGGCGGGTGCTACCCCTGTTCATTGGGAGTGCGATGGCGGTACAGAGTATTCCATGAAGGATGGCACCAAGGATACGGTGGGCACCACAATCACCTTGTTTATAAATGAAGATTGCCTGGAGTTTTGCAATGAGTACAAGGCAAGAGAAGTGATTAAGAAGTACTGTTCCTTTATGCCCACTGAGATTTATTTATCCAAGGCCAATAACCAGGATACACAGACCATCAAGGAGAGCGAGAAGCTCCCGGAGGATGAGGTTGTAGAGGAGATTCCTGCGGAGGTAAAGGAAGGCGAGGAAGCGAAGGAGCCTGAGGAGAAGAAACTTAAGATTAAGAAACGCCCTGAGCTTTTGAACGAGACTACCCCCCTTTGGACAAAGCATCCCAATGAGTGTACCAAGGAGGAATACCAGGAATTCTATCGCAAGGTATTCCAGGACTACAAGGAGCCTCTGTTCTGGATCCATCTGAATATGGATTATCCTTTCAACCTGAAAGGTATCCTGTACTTCCCTAAGATTAATATGGAGTATGAATCCATTGAGGGTACCATTAAGCTGTATAACAACCAGGTATTTATTGCTGACAATATTAAGGAAGTGATTCCGGAATACTTGCTTCTCTTAAAGGGTGTCATTGACTGTCCTGATTTGCCTTTGAATGTTTCCAGAAGTGCTCTTCAGAATGACGGCTTTGTGAAGAAGATTTCCGAGTACATTACCAAGAAGGTAGCGGACAAGCTATCCGGTATGTGCAAGACTGAAAAAGAGGAATATGAGAAGTATTGGGACGACATCAGTCCGTTCATCAAGTTTGGCTGTTTAAAGGATGAAAAGTTCTGTGAGAAAATGAACGATTACATTCTGTTCAAGAATCTGGACGGCAAGTATATGACCTTGCCTGAATGCCTTGAGGTGAAGCCTATGGATGAGGAAGAGGGCGAAGCTTCAGAAAAGGCCGTGGATGAAAACGGCAATACTGTGGAAGCCGAGGTGGTAACAGAGGCAGAAGACACAGAGGCGGCTGATGCTTCAGAGGAGGCAGAAAAGAAGGATAAGACCATCTATTATGTAACGGACGAGAAACAGCAGAGCCAGTACATCAATATGTTTAAGTCTGCTAAGATGGATGCGGTTATCCTGACCCACAATATTGACCAGCCCTTCGTGTCTATGCTGGAAAGCAAGAATGAAGGCGTCAAGTTTATGCGTATCGACGCAGATGTAACGGATGCTATGAAGGCCAAGACCTCCAAGAAGGCAGAAGAGGAATTTGCTAAGCTTGCAGAGGAAATCGGCAAGGTGATTAAGAAGGCGGTTAAGAACGATAAGCTGGCTGTCAAGGTAGAAAAGCTTAAGAATAAGAAGGTCGCTTCTGTACTCACACTCTCTGAGGAAAGCAGAAGAATGGCAGATATGATGAAGATGTACTCTATGCCCGGTATGGATATGGGTGACTTCGGAAAGGATGGCGAGACCTTAATCTTAAATGCAAATCATCCCTTAGTGCAGTTTGTGACAGAGCATCAGGATGATAAGAATGTGACTATGGTTTGCGAACAGCTGTATGATTTGGCAAAGCTTCAGCAGGCTCCTCTTGAGCCCGAGGCAATGACAAAGTTCATTGCAAGAAGCAACGACATTATGATGATGATGGTTAAATAAGGAACTGTGTGCCAGGGGGACGGTAAAAAGTGGCTTTTTATCTGTCCCTCTGGTTTTTTGTCTGTGCATATGGCAGGAGTAGACCAGCTTCGCCGTTGGGTATCTTTCAATCACGCTACGAATGCTTGTTTTTCTAAATACTTTGATTTATGCTGAGATACCGTACGAGACCGTCGCCCATTCGCCGTCCTGGCTCAGGGGCGACTTTGTTCGACATCGTGTCGAACAATCTCTGAAGTAGACAAAGTATTAAGAAAAACGTAACCTTCTTCGCTATCGAATTGAAAAATACCTAACGGCAAAGCTGGTCTGTACCTTCCATATACATAGACCGAACCAATGGGGACAGATAAAAAGCCACTTTTTACCGTCCCCCTGGCACAACTACATAGACAAAATAGTACATTGAAATAGAGGATAAAAAAACATAGAATCGTAGGTATCATGATTGTTTAGAGTTTAGGGAGAACACATATGAAACAAGCAAATGCTGCGATAGAAATTGATGAAAAGACGCCCCTGTTAATGATCGCAGGACCTATGTTTATGGAGCTTCTCTTGAACATCCTGCTTCACAATGTTGATACCATGATGTTAAGCCATTATTCGGAGAATGCGGTGGGGGCGGTAGGAAATGCAAATCAGACCATGTTTTTGATCATTATCCTGTTTAACATCATTGCTACTGCTACATCAGTCGTGGTAGCACAGTATCTGGGGGCAGGGAAAAAGGAGGAGATGAACCAGATTTATACCTTGGCTATGGTGGTGAATCTGGGCGTTGGAATTCTTCTTAGTGCAGGCTTTGTAGCCTTTAGTCCGCTCATGCTGAAACTGACCAGGGTTCCCCAGGAAATGGTGGGAGACTGCTTAACCTATATCGCTATTGTGGGTGGTTGCCTTTTTTTGCAGGCTTGTTACAATGTTATGCTGCAGATTTTGCGATGCAATGGCTATACAAAGGTGGGAATGTATGTCTCCATCATCATTAATATCATTAACATTTTGGGAAATTATCTGTTCTTATATGGACCATTAAAGTTCCTGAATCTGGGAGTGGCAGGTGTTGCCATATCTACGGTTGTTTCCAGGGTGATAGCGCTGATTGTAGCCCTTGTGTTTTTCTTTCACAAAAAAATTGGCAAACTTAGTCTCAGACTACTTTTTCCTTTTCCATATAGGATGCTGGTACAGATGTTTCAAATCGGTTTGCCCTCAGCGGGGGAGAATCTTTCCTATGATTTTGCCCAGGTCATCCTGCTGTCCTTTATTAACAGCATGGGGAATGAGGCTGTAAATGCAAGAACCTACTGTCAGTCCATTATCAGCTTTGCAATTATTTTTACAAACGCCTGTGCAATGGCAACGCAGATTATCACCGGGCATTTGGTTGGCGCCGAAAAGGAAGAGGAAGCTTATAAACGGGTTTTTAAAACTTTGCGGTTAACCCTGCCGGTTTCTATCGGCGTAGCTCTTGTAAACTGGCTTCTGTCACCTCTGACCCTGCGCCTGTTTACAGAGAATCAGAATGTCATTCAGCTTGGCTTTTCCATTATGCTGGTAGATGTCTTTATTGAGATAGGAAGGTGCTTAAATCTAACCTTTGTCAATAGCTTGAAGGCAGCAGGAGATTACATGTACACCCTGATAGTAGGGCTGATCAGTATGTGGGGGATTGGAGTTGTTGTCAGTTACCTACTTGGAATCGGCCTTGGCTTTGGCGTGGCAGGAGTTTTTGCCGGAACAGCGGCAGATGAGATTATACGAGGTTTGGTGACTATGAGACGATGGTATCAAAAGAAGTGGGTTGGTAAAGCAATCGTGAAAAAGACTACATAGGAAAGAGCGTAAGCTATGCAATTATCATAGCTTACGCTCTTGTATTTGCTTGAATTATAGAAGCAAGAGCAACAAAAAACTCCGTCCCTAATGCAACACATACTTCTCCAGTGTCTTTTCAACAGCCCCTATGCCACTGGAAAGCTCGGCAAAGTACTGCTTTACTAAATCAGCCATGCCGATTTCCAAGAGATTTACACCAAAAATCTTTTCATTTGCCAGAAGCTTATCTAAGCCCGACAAATCCTTGGGTGAGGCATCCAGCTTATAACCAGCCACATAGGGAGTGGCGGTTGCAAGCAGTGGATCGGAGCTGGGAGTAAAGGAATTGCCCTTATCGTCAACGGCCATCAAATAGCGCAGCCAGCCGGCAAATACCAGAGGAATGAGCTTGAGGTCAGCTGTGTTTAACTCGGAGCTCTTCTCATAGGCTTTGATGGTTTCGCCAAAGCGAATGGCAAGCTTTTGAGAGGTGTCCGTTGCAATTCTCTGAGGAGTATCCGGCAGGAAGGGGTTGGGGATACGGATATTTACAACCTCATCAATGAATTTCTTGGGATCAATAATACCGGGGTTTACTACCACCGGAAGACCTTCCTTATAGCCGATGATTTCCACCATCTTCTTCAGAACAGGATTTTTCATTTCATCCGAAATTAAGGTGTAACCCAATAGGCATCCGTACACTGCTAAGGCAGTATGAAGAGGATTTAAGCAGGTGCAGACCTTCATTTTTTCCACCTTATCAACTGTCTCTCTGGCAGTGAAGATGATGCCGCCCTTTTCCAGGGCAGGATGGCCGTTAGGGAAAGCGTCCTCAATGACTAAATACTCACATTCCTCGGCATTTACAAAAGGTGCGATATAAGTATTCTTGGAGGTGATTACCGGCTCCAGTTCCTCCAATCCGTCAGCTAAGAGCATTTCTTCTACTTTTTGGTCAGGTCTTGGAGTGATTTTGTCAATCATACTCCAGGGGAAAGAAACCTTGCTGCTATCCTTGACATAGGCTAAGAAGCCCTCATGGCAAAGCTTGTTTTCCACCCAGACGGTTGCAAAGGCAAGCACTGCTGCATACAGCTTATCTCCGTTGTGGGAGCAGTTGTCCATGCTGACCATAGCAAGGGGGAGCGCCCCTGCTTCGTAGCGGGTGTAAAGGAGAGAGACAACCTTTCCCAAATAGCTCATGGGAGCCACCGGACCTGACTTGTAATCCTCCTGTATTGCCGGAAGCAGGTCACCCTTGCCGTCTACCAGGCTATATCCCTTTTCTGTGATGGTAAAGCTTGCCATCTGCAGGGAGGGATTGGCAAAGATTTCCTTCAGTCGGCTGTATTCTTTTTCATTCTGACTATCCAAAATCAGAGATTCCGTGATGCTTCCAACAACGGTTTTCTCAACGGTATTGTTGGATTTCAGGGTGGCAAGGAGACTTAGATTATCATGGGGACGGTTGCTTTTCTCAATGATTTCGTAATCATAGCCTTCTGCTGCGATTAAGCCGGTATCTAACACGCCCTCATTTAATAAGGTCTGAACCACATTTGCCTGAAAGGCGCGGAAAATATTGCCGGCACCAAAATGAATCCAGGTTGGGTTGGCATAAGTTTTGGCAGCAACAGCTTCGTAATCAAAGGTGGGAAGCTGATATCCCTTCGCCAGAAATTCTGCCTTGTCTTTTTTTATTCCTTCTCTTGTCAGTTTCATCATAAACCTTCTTTCTGTGAATTTGAATACTGAGTTGCTATGTAGTAGCTATCTCAAACAGAACCGTTATTTGTGGGACTTTTGGATTGCCTCCCACAGACCGTTTAAGTAGGTTGCACCCAAAGCTCTGTCGTAAAGACCATAGCCCGGCATGGCTACTTCGTCCCAAATCATACGGCCGTGATCAGGACGAATAGGTCCCTCAAAGCCGATATCATAGAGAGCAAGCATAATCTCATACATATCGAAGGTTCCGTCGCTGGAAAGATGAGCAGACTCTTCAAAATCGGTAGGAGAGTTAAACTTCAGATTGCGTACATGGGCAAAATGAATTCTGCCCTTTAAGGAGCGAATCATATCCGGCAAATCATTTTCCAGGTTTGTGCCGTAAGAGCCGGAGCAGAAAGTAACACCGTTATGAGGGTTGTCTACCATCTTCATCATGCGTAGGATGTTCTCCTTATTGATGATGATTCTGGGAAGGCCGAATACACTCCAAGCAGGATCATCAGGATGGATTGCCATGTTGATATCGTATTTGTCGCAAACAGGCATGATTCTTTCCAGAAAGTATTTCAGATTTGCAAAAAGCTTCTCGTCGTCCACATCCTTATACATTTCAAAGAGTTCCTTAATGTGGGCCATTCTTTCAGGCTCCCAACCGGGGAGAATCGCTCCGTTGGCATCACCGGAAATGGAAGCAAACATATCCTCGGGATTTAGCGCATCCACAGCCTCCTGGGTGTAAGCCAGAACAGTGGAGCCATCCGGACGAACTCTGGCAAGCTCGGTTCTGGTCCAGTCAAACACCGGCATAAAGTTGTAGCATACCATATGGATACCGGCCTGACCCAGGCGCTCCAGAGTAGTAATATAGTTGTCGATGTATTTATCTCTGTCGGGGGTGCCTACCTTGATGGCATCGTGAATGTTAACGCTTTCAATACCTGCAAGCTCAAGTCCCGCATCTTCAATTTCTTTTTTGAGAGCCAGGATATCTTCCATCTCCCAAGCCTCTCCGGGAGCAGTACCGTAGAGAGTGGAAATCACTCCGGTAACGCCGGGAATCTGTCTGATTTGTTTTAAGGTTACGGTGTCGTATTTGCTGCCGTACCAGCGAAGTGTCATCTGCATAAAGGCTTCCTCCATTACTATAGTTTCGTTTTCTCTGCTTTAGTGTGCCAGGGGGGACACATAAAAAACCATTTTTTACCGTCCCCATGGTACATGGTCAGTATAAAACACTATAAAATGCAAGGGAATCCTATTAGTTGCTTGAATTGTTGCAAAAATTGCTGTTATAGGGCGGCTCAATTATTGCTTTTTTGGAGAAAGGATGATATCACTAGAGATAGGAGGTGGTTGCTTTGGAGAAAAAAATCAAACGACTGGATGCAACAGATGAAAGACAGTATATGATTCACGAAGAGTATGAGGTCTATGAGAAGCAGGGGGCACCCATAGGAGCTGCCACCTTTCATTATCACAATTTTTATGAGATTATCTATGTGCTGGAGGGAACCTATTCCTCTATGGTAGAAAATCAGACCTATGATTTAAAGAAAGGGGATTTTCTGTTAATAGATATCAATGTAATGCATAGATACAATCAAGTGGACATCGAGAAACACAAGGATTCCAAACGCATCATCCTTTGGGTTACCCCAGGTATGCTGCAGCATCTATCGGAATCGGATATGGATTTTGCAGCCTACTTTCATGAAGGAAAGGGCAGGGTATATCATTTCCCGGTGTATTATGAGGAATTGCTGAGAGGGTATTTGTTAAAGCTTGCTCTCAAGGAAGTTGTAAGTGAGGAGCTTCAAGGCTCAAAAACGGTTGCGGACAGAGGGTTTTTGACTTTATTTTTTATGTATCTTTGTAATTTGTGTGCCAAGGAGGAATATTCACTTATGGAGGACAATGTAACCTTTCATCCCCTGGTAGAACAGGTTAACCGATATGTGGAGGAGCATATCGGAGAACCTATCTTAGTGGACCAACTGGCAGAATATATCCATATGAGCAAATACCATTTCCTTAGGAAGTTTAAGGAGATTACGGGGGTAACTGTACACGGGTTTATCAACCACAAGAAAATGATTCGGGCAGCCGAGCTTTTGTGGCAGGGGAAGCCTGTGGGAACGGTATCCCAGGAGACAGGCTTTACGGAGTACACTGTGTTTCTCCGTAATTTCAAAAAAGCATTCGGCGTTGTTCCTGGACAATATTTGCAATTCTACGGGAAATCGGTTTAGGCCGGCTCCGAAATGCGGGTAACACCCACATAAATGTTAGATATCTCGTACCAGGTAGCATAATCCGTATCTCCGGTTTGAGGCAGGTTAAAGATGCGTTGAAACGCGGACACACTGGCTTTTGTCTGGGCACCATAGATACCATCTTCGGAGAGCTTCGGTATGGCCGGATAATTTTGACTGATTCGGTTAAGTTGCCTCTGCAGCTGTCTGACCTTGTCACCTGTACTTCCTGTGGTCAGGACATAGCCCGGGTAGGAGGAGGGGACTCCGGAAATCTCGGTGGTAGTATTGATAAACACATCATTTCCATAGTAATATCTAAGAATTTCTATAGCAGAATATCCTTCGTCAGCCAGGTATTTGGAACCCCATTGCCTAAGCCCCTGGCAGGTGGTATTTCGCCCGTCACAATAGGCCGTAAATAACGGCTGATTGACTCCCGGTTTACTGACATAATTTGCAAACACAGAATCCACCAGAACATCAATGTTGCTGAAAATATTTCTGCCGAAGATCCATTTCTGGTCGTAGGCGGTGGAAGATGTAATAGTGAAGTCGTAGCCTTTCCCCGGGTACCACTCAGTGTAAACCCTGTTTAAGGTAAAGGACATAATAGCCAGTATATTAGCGTAGATTGCTGCTTCCGGCCAGGTGGGATAGATTTCGCTGCTGGCTACATTCTTGATATAATCCTTGTATCTTACCCAGTAGTTTTGGGCGGAGGAATCTGTAGGAACGCCATCATGTACAATCACATACTCGGGAATCACCACCTCGGACAGGATGATTTCGCCGGTATCCGGGTTGGTCTTGATTTCGTCCTCCGGAATCTTTGGAGGGTAGTCGGCATACAGGGTATGTGCCGGTATGATAATGATGTCTTCCCGTAGCTCGTCAGAGCTTAATGGAGTCATACGAATGGGCTGAATCGACAGAGTATTCGCCAAGAGCTCACTTCCGGTTATCACCTCCGTTTCATAGCCGGGAGCTTCAATACGCAAGGTATATTCGCTGTAAGGCTGGGTATCGCTGGGAGCCTGGGAAAGGCTGGGGTTGGGAGCCGGCAGGGGGATTGCTTCTGTCTGCCCGGATTCATCGGTATAAAAGGTACCTAAGGTAGCAGTAGGCGATCCGGTATAGGAGATGGTTACCTTGGCATTGGGGATAGGAAGAAGCCCCTGGGTAGAAGTGACAAACATTTTTAAATATCCTGTAAATGATGCTGGTGGGTTTGGCGTATCCGGAGTAGGAACGGTTGGATTGGTTTCTGGTAAACTGTCCATAAAACCTCCCTTATGATTGTGATACTTTTATTACCTACCTTATGCGAATGACTTGCCCTATATGGCAAAATTTGATATAATTTAAGGAACTATTTTGAGGAGTGGGAGAGGCACATGAAAGAAGTGATAGAGCGAATATTAAATGGACAATATGTCGACGACGAGCGCGGTATCACGGTCTTTGATGCAAACTTGGAATGGGAGCTTAAGAGCGGAGAAACCAAGGAAGGTCAGTTTGTGATTGCCGCTTCCGGCGACTGTTTGATTGAGGGAACTGTAGTCAGCTCGGACCCCAGGCTGGAGCTTTCTTTGGAGCAGTTTCAAGGAAAACAGATTTCGGTTGAGTATCTATTTCATGGGGAATATTTGGAGGATGGCGATGAGGTGCAGGGCGCCATTTACATACTCTCTGACAGGGGAGAGCTTTCCATTCCCTTTCACGCTCATGTGAGCGAAGGTGCTATGGACAGTTCCATTGGACCGGTGAAAAATTTATTTCATTTTGCAAATCTTGCCAAAACCAACTGGGGAGAGGCACTTCGACTGTTCTATTCACCGGCATTCAGACAAGTTTTTCACGCAAATGATAAAAGATTTGATACGGATTATCTGGGGCTTTGTGCATACCAGATGCATTCCCAGAATATGGAAGAGTTTCTGATTCATGTGAACAAAAAGCAGAAGGTAGAGTATTCTGTTTCGGAAGAGAAGGTGGAATACGAGGTACTGTTTGCGAAATCGACAGGGCAGCTGGCGGAGCGGGAGATTCTGGTCCATCGGAACGGCTGGGGTTATACCAATATCCAGGTTGAGGCTCAGGGGGAATTCATTGTCCTGGCAAAAACCAGTCTTTCAGAGGATGATTTTGTGGGGAACAGTGCACGGTTTACCTTTTTCCTGGATGTTTCGGCCTGCAAGGAAGGCAGGAATCAGGGGAGATTATTGTTCTTAGATACCTACACGGTGTTGGAGGTACCGGTCATTGTAACCGTGGGGGAAAGGGATCTGCTAAGCAGAACCAGAATGGAACAGAAAAGGGGCCTGGTGAAGCTTTGCAAGCTATATCAAAGCTTTCGGATGAAAAAAAGCAATTTGTCCGGATGGCTAAAAGAAAGCAATAAAATGGTGGATTCGATTATTGCTTTGGATGAGAGGGATATGCGGTTTCGACTGTTTAAGGCACAGCTCTTAATCACTGAGGGCAGGGCCAATGAAGCGGGTTGGATTTTAAAGCATGTGGCCTCCGGTCTGGAGCAAGCGGAGGAAACCCGAGAGATTATAGAGCAGAAGGTATATTATTTGTATCTGCAAACCCTTTTGGAGAAGGATGCTTCCTATGTGGAGGAGGTTGTTTACAAGCTCAGACAGGCCTATCGGCAATATCCGGAGGATTGGAGAATTGGATGGCTTTTGCTGTATCTGGACCAAGCCCTGACGGAGAATCCGGACAAAAAGCTGGAGTTTTTGGAGAGAATGTACCAAAGAGGGTGTACAAGCTTTGTCGTTTATTTGGAAACCTTACTGCTTTTTCATCAGACACCTACATTCCTAAGAAAGCTGGACAGCTTTGAACTGCAGGTTCTATATTACGGAGTGAAAAATCAGGCACTTAACAAGGAACTGGTAGAGCAGGTGATGTATCTGGCCTCTAAGTCTCCCAAGTATCATCCGGTGTTATATCGGATAATGCGCCTCATGATGAAGGAATACAGAGATTCCAGAACCCTTCAAATTGTCTGCACTATGTTGATTACTGCCGGCTTGTATGGTCCGGAATATCTGCATTGGTATGAGGCTGCTATTAAAGAAAAATGTCGGATTACCAACCTGTATGAATACTATTTGTTGTCCGTTCCTATGGAGCAGAAGGTCAATTTGCCCAAGGCAGTGTTGATGTACTTTTCCTATCAGAATTCTCTAGGACCGGAGCAGAGTGCTTTTTTGTACCGCTATATTGTGGAAAGAAAAGAAGAATTGCAGGATATTTATGAGACCTATTATGTGAAGATTCAGCAGTTTGTCATAGCACAGCTATTAAAGAAGAAGATTAGTTTTGATTTGGCTTATTTATATGAGAAGTTCGTCACAGAGGATGTGCTGAACGAGGAAATCCTGCACTCCCTGGCTGAGTTGGCCTTTGCCTATGAGCTCCAGGTACAGGATAAACAGCTGCAAAAGGTGGTGGTATACCAGCCAATGCTGTTGAAACCTGTGGAGTACCCGATTCTGTCGGGCAAATGTACTGTATGTTTATATGGAGAGGACAGTTCCATCGTATTTGAAGATGCAAAGGGCAACCGCTTTATCAGTTCTGTTTCCTATACGAAAAAGAGGTTCTTTGGGGCGGGAAAATATCTGCCCAAACTGAAAGAACTGGATGACGGAATTGCATTGGATGTCTATTTTGCAAGGAACAACAGAGAGGCTTCCATAAAGGGCAAGGTGGAAGCTCTGCGCTCCAAGCGGGTTTTCTTGAACACGCAGGTGGACAACCGGCTTAGAGCCAAAGAAGCGCTTAGGCTGCTAGAGTATCTGTATGATGCTGATTTGATGGAACAGTTGGACGGCCTGTTATCTATGATGAAGGACTTGCCACTGCAGAAGACGGAAAGAACGGAAGTCATCAAGTATCTGGTTTTGCGGATGCAATACGACAAAACCAGAGAGCTTTTGGAGCGATATGGTGTGGAGGCTGCCGAAATACCTACCTTGCTTCGCTTTTTGAGTGGAGTAATTGCGTCGGAGGAAATGGAAAGGCAGCGGGATGAGGTGATATTGGCAGCCTGCAGCTATGTGCTGAAAAACGGCAAGTATAATCAGGCTGTTTTGGAATATTTAGGTCAGTTCTATATAGGCCCCATCAAAGGTCTGCGTGACTTATATCATGCCAACCGAACCTTTGGGGTGAATAACTATCGTGTCGCTGAGCGAATCTTGGTACAGTTGCTGTATACCAGAGCCTATTTAGGAGAACGCAACGAGATTTTTCAATATTATGTTGCCCAGGGAGCAGGCGAGCGCTTGGAGAAAGCCTATCTGGCACAGACAGCTTACGATTATTTTGTGAAAAATCGTATAGAAGCCGATTTTATCTTTCGAGAGATATTTGATTTATATGGAAGAGGGGAGGAGCTTCCGATTATCTGCAAAACTGCTTTTCTAAGGTACTGCTCGGAATTGCAAACCGAGGAGCAAAAGAACTATCGTGGTTGCATGAAAGAGTGGTTTGAGGAGCATCTTCAAAGCAGGCTACGTTTTGCCTTTATGAAGAATCTTCCTATGGAAAGTGACAGGGGAGAGCTGGAGGATAAGACAATCATTGAATATAGAACAGCTCCCGGTACAAGAGCAAAAATCTACTATGTCATCGTGGATGATAGAAAGGAAAACGGAGATTATCGTTCCGAATTTATGAGAGAGGTTTACCCCGGGCTGTTTGTCAAGGAGTTTGTGCTCTTCTATGGGGAGTCGCTGCAGTATTACATTATGGAGGAGACGGACGGAAACAGCAATCTGACGGAGAGTGCAACCATACAAAGCGTAGACTTGGACCTTAATAGGGGCACCACCCGGTATGAGCTTATCAATGACATACTGATGAGCAGAAGTCTCCAGGATTACGACACCCTGGACCAGTCTCTGGAGGATTATCTGGTAAAGGATTATTTTAACGAAAACTTATTTATTAGGAAATAAGGTGGGGTATGATTTTTGGACAAAGCGGAAGTGACAAATTCATAATAGGAATGGACCTGGGGGAGGAATCTGTACAGCTGAGCTATATCCAATCCGATATGTCTTCTCCTCAAACCTTATCCCAGGTAGTGGGAGAAGAGGATTATAGTATTCCTATGGTTATGTGCAAACGACCGGGTGTCAACCAGTGGTATTTCGGAAAAGAGGCGGTCAGCTATTCTGTGCAAAACCAGGTGGAACCCCTGACCGGTCTGCTTTCTCTGGCAAAGGAAAATGCAGAAGTGACGATAGAGGGTCAGACATTTGACTCGGTTGCACTGTTCGCTTTGTTTTTGAAGCGATGTGTGGGTATGGTAGTTACTTTGCTGGGCACAGATAAAATAGGGGGACTTATGCTTACCGGTCAGGCTATGGATGAGGAGGATGCCGATTTTTTCTCCAAGGTGGTTGAAAAGGCTAAGATAAAGACAGAGCTTGTTTATTGTCAAAGTCACGAAGAGAGCTTTTATTATTATATTTTAGGCCAACAGACAGACTTGCTGGAGAAGACTACCATGCTGTTGGAATGCCGGGGGAGCAGGCTAACAGTGATGGTGATGCGTTGCAATCCGTTTACGACTCCAAGAGTTTTGTACTGCAATGTATCCGGGCAGGAATTTCCGATCTTTGAGGATGAGGATATGGAAGTCATGGATCAGGAATTGGCGTATCGGTGCTCTGATTTGTTAAGGCAGGATAAGCCGGATGCCGTGTACTTGATTGGGGAAGCCTTCGTGGAGCAGAATATTCAGGAGACCTTAGGGGTATTGTGTTCCCAGTGCAGAGTCTTTTTGGGAAACAATCTCTTTAGCAAGGGTGCCTGTATCGCTATGCGAGAGACGGCCTTGCTGCCCTCTGAATTAGGAAAACGATATGTCTATCTGGGAGAGAACAAGCTTTCTGCCAATATAGGGATGCAGCTTCTCATCCAGGGGCAGGAGAATTATATGGCTCTTTTGGACGCAGGAGATGGCTGGAAAACGGCAGAGAAGACAGTAGAGCTTTACATAAAGGAACAGGATGTGCTGGAGTTTCAGGCAGTTTCCATGATTGGCAGAGAAGATGTGAACGAAACCATTTTCTTAGAAGGCCTGCCGGCGGGAGTCTCAAGACTGCGGCTGGAAATCTATATGGAAACGCGCGATGAGTTGGTTGTACGGGTATCCGACCTTGGATTCGGGGAAATCCGACCGGCTACTCAAATGACTTGGGAGAAAAGGATTAGGTTGTAGGGGATAGAAGAATGAGTGTTAGTCTTTGTACAAGAGGATATTCCACAATTCCATATGAAGTGCCCGGCATCGGAGTGAGGGTATACTGTTTAGAAGAGTTATGCTTTTGTATGAAGGAAAATGCATTTCTTCTGGACGAATCCATTATGAGCCACGAATTTCTGGAGTTTTTGGAAACAAAGCTGGGGGAAAGGGAGCTGGCAAGGGAGCTGATGAAGGTAGTTTCCAGACCATCCGCTATGGAACAGTTTTGCCGAATTGTGATGCAATACACCGCTTTGTATAGCAAGTCTGAAATCGAAAAGACAATAGAAGTACTAAAAGGCGGAGTTGGCCTGTCGGGACTGGAAAAGAGAAAGAACCAGGCGGACTATTTGCTGGATCGAAAGAAATATTTGGCGGCTATTCACTGCTACGATGAAATCTTGTCAGAATGGAAAGAAGAGACCGTACCCGGAGGCGCAGGGCCTGGGATTCGAGCGGATATTTTGCATAATAAAGGAGTAGCACTTGCAGGGCTTATGCTCTACGAACAAGCGGCAGCAGCTTTCCGGCAAGCCTATGCACTGACCGGGGATTCGGAAGAATGTATAGCATTTCTAGCAGCCAAGCGAATCAGCCTGCCGGAGGAAGACTACATACAGTTTGTTGCCGAACTGCCGGAGTATTACGAGGAATCTATGGCGTTGGAAAAGCGAATGGAGGACATTCGGGAATCCTTTGCGGGCAGTATGGCAAGCGTGACCCTGGCAGAGCGTCGCAGTAAAAGACAGGGCGCTGAGAAACAGGAATACTACCAGGAGAACGACACCTTGCCGGATTATTTAAAAATGAGTTATCGCAACAATGTGAGTGAGTAAATTGGAGGCAGAAATTGAATTTCTTTAAGAAACTGTTCCATAAAAAAGTACAAGAGCCGGAGCTGGAGGACCAGTGGGAACAGCTGGTTTTTTACCGGGAAAATGTAAATTTCGAGGATTCCCAGGATGTACTTCGTTATATCCGGGAATGTCTGGATCAAATGGCGGAGGCCTCCAGAGAAAACGCCTTATTAGGAGGAGAGTATAATCTGGTTACCGGGTATCTTTCGGATACGGAAGAAATCGGGGCGCTTCCCAAGGAGGAAAGGGAGCAACTGAATAAGATTGCAAACACAATCCAGCAGCTTTCCGGGGAACAAGACAGGCTCAGGGAACATGGAAGCAAGATGGAGGATGACCTGTTTTACCGGGTGCAAAGTCAGGAAAAGGAGATCGAGGAGGGCATCAAAAAACTAAAAGAGGCGGAAGAGTATGGGGCGCTTGTTAAGCAGGATTTAGTAAGGCTTCACAGAGAGAGAAGTGCCTATGCCTTTCGCAAGCAGGAGCTGTTGTCGGAGTGCGATAACCTGAAAGGGATGACAAAAATTTTTCTGGTGGCAGTGGGACTTTGCCTGATGGTGTTTCTTATCTTATACAGTGTGTTACAGATGGATGTGCTGGTGGGATGTTTCTTAGCTATCATTGCTGCTGCAATTGCAATCACGGTAACCTGCATCAAATATATGGATGCGAAACGGGAATTAAGATTCGTCAACCGAGATATCAGCAAGCTGATTGCCTTACAAAACAAAGTGAAGATTCGATATGCCAACAATACCAGATTGCTGGAGTATCTTCGATTGAAATACAGCGCTGACAACAGTGCTAAGCTGCAGAAGATATGGAATCAGTTCACCAAAGAAAGAGACCTTCGAAGGCAGGCCGGAGAAACCCAGGCGAAATTGGAATATTACCAGAATAAGCTGATGGAGCAGCTTGGCAAATATCCAATTAAGCATCCAGCCAGATGGCTGCAACAAACCGGAGCAATTGTGGATACAAAGGAAATGGTGGAGGTAAGACACGAGCTGATTTTAAGAAGACAGGCTCTCAGAAAACAGATGGAGTACAATACAAATGTGGCTATGGAGTCCAAACATGAGATTCTGGATATTGCCAGGGTGTATCCGGTTTATGCCAAGGATATTATGGAGCTTCTAGGGCAGTATGAGGATGCCGAGGTTGACTTTTAAAAAACGCTATGATAACATGTCGCCGTGCTAATACAGTAGCACGGCGAAGTTGTTTAAACAAAGGAGGATGTATTATGAAAAAGTTTTTGGCATGTTTGTGTGTGATGGTTCTGGGCTTAACTGTTCTTGCCGGTTGTGGCGCAGAAGCAGAAAAAGGAAAGACGGTTTTTACAGTTGGCTTTGATGCTGAGTTCCCACCCTACGGTTATATGGATGAGAACGGTGAGTATGTGGGCTTTGACTTGGATTTGGCCCAGGAGGTTTGTACCAGAAACGGCTGGGAGCTTGTAAAGCAGCCTATCGACTGGAATGCAAAGGATATGGAGCTGAATAACGGCAACATTTCCTGTATCTGGAATGGCTTTACCATGAATGGACGCGAAGAGGATTATACCTGGACCACAGCTTATGTGGACAACAGCCAGGTGTTTGCAGTTGCTGCCAGCAGTGGCATTGAAAAGAAGGCAGACCTGGCAGGAAAGGTAGTAGCTGTTCAGGCAGATTCTTCTGCACTTGCAGCCCTGAATGATGAGGAGGTACCTGAAAACACAGCTCTTCGTGATTCCTTCGCAGACTTAATCGAGTATGCAGATTATAACACTGCTTTTATGGACTTGGAGCAAGGCAATGTGGATGCTGTGGCTATTGATATCGGTGTTGCAAGCTACCAGGTTGAGAAGAGAGAAAAAGGAAAGTTCATTATTTTAAGTGAGGCCCTGGCAACCGAGCAGTATGGCGTAGGCTTTAAGAAGGGCAATACAGAGCTTCGCGACTCCGTTCAGAAGACTCTGGATGCTATGGCAGATGACGGCACTTTCGGCAAGATTGCTGAAAAGTGGGGACTTAGCGACAGCGTATGTCTCGGTAAATAATAAAGGATAACAGGACTCATGATAGAAACCGGATTATTACTGGCACAAAAGAATATTGACCTGCTCAGGATGTTCTCCCAGTTGGGAGAAGGCTTTGTAGTTACTCTTGAAATTTTCGTACTTACCTTGCTCTTCTCCCTGCCCTTGGGATTGTTGGTCTCCTTTGGAAGGATGTCCAAAAACTGTGTAATTCGTTCGATTACAAAGGCTTATATTTCTGTGATGAGAGGTACCCCTCTCATGCTGCAGATTTTCGTCGTGTATTTTGGACCTTACTATCTGTTTGAGGTGTCCTTTGGAACCGGCTACCGCTTTCCGGCGGTCATCATTGCCTTTGTGTTGAATTACGCGGCATATTTTGCAGAAATCTATCGTGCCGGTATTGAGTCCATGCCCAAGGGGCAATATGAGGCGGCAGAGGTTCTTGGGTATTCCAAGCTGCAGACCTTTGTGCGTATTATTCTTCCCCAGGTGATAAAGAGGATTTTACCTCCGGTTACGAATGAGACGATTACCCTGGTAAAGGATACCTCACTTGCTTTTACCATTTCCATTGCTGAGATGTTTACCATTGCCAAGCAGATTGCAGCGGCGCAGACCACTATGATACCGTTGATTGGTGCAGGTGTGTTTTACTTCATTTTTAATCTGTTGGTAGCCCTGGGAATGGAAAAACTTGAGAAGTCGTTAGATTATTACCGCTAGAGAGGGAGAAGATGACACAGAGACAAGTGCTTTTAGAAATGAATCACGTGAAAAAGAGCTTTGACGGTGTGCAGGTTTTGTCAGACATCTCTTTAGCTGTGCAGGAGGGAGAGGTGGTGTCAATTATCGGACCCTCCGGTTCCGGTAAGTCCACCTTGTTGCGTTTAGCTACTCTTCTGGAGAGATTGGATGATGGAGAACTGATTTACATGGGTGAGGCAGCAGCAACTTCTGAGAATGGAAAGAGCGTGTATGCTTCCAAGGAAAAGCTTAAACAGCTGCGAAAGGTCTTTGGCCTGGTGTTTCAGAACTTCCAGCTGTTTCCCCATTTCTCGGTGAGAAAGAACATCACAGATGCCTTAGTTCATGTAGAAAAGGTATCTCAGGAAGAGGCTGATTCCAGGGCAGAAAAGCTGCTTGCCCAGCTTGGACTTTCTGACAAGGCAGACAACTATCCTTATCAGCTTTCCGGCGGACAGCAGCAGAGGGTTTCCATCGCCAGAGCCTTGGCTTTACAGCCCAAGATTCTGTTTTTTGATGAACCTACCTCAGCATTGGATCCGGAGCTTACGGGAGAGGTATTAAAGGTTATAAAGGAGCTTGCGCGTGAGCATATGACAATGATCATTGTCACGCATGAAATGCAGTTTGCAAGAGAGGTGTCCGACCGCATCCTGTTTATGGAACAGGGCGTTGTAGTACAGGAAGGAACACCGGATGAGATATTTGAAAACCCTGTGGAGCGAGTCAGGGAATTTATAGGTAAATTGGGGTGACGCAATAGGGACGGGGTTATTTGCTGCTTAAGTCCGTCCCTGCTGTTACCCTTTTTTTGTTTGTGTTATGTTGGGGACGGACTTAAGCAGCAAATAACCCCGTCCCTATTGCGTCAGGAGGTATGTGGATGCTCTTTAACTCCTATATGTTTCTTTTGTTTTTCTTTCCGGTAACCTGGTTTACTTATTTTTTCCTAAATCGCTATCATAAAGAAACCTTGGCAAAGATTGCCTTGTTAGGCTTTTCCTTTTGGTTCTATGGGTATTATTTATTGGAGTATTTAGGTATTCTGATATGCAGTATAGTGCTGAATTTTTCCTTCACAAGAGGAATGAAAAAATTTTGCTCACGCAGGAGAATGTTCTTGCTCCTGGGCTTATTCACAAATGTTGGAATCCTGTTTTGGTTTAAGTATTTCAATTTCTTTATCAACAATGTGAATACGATATGTAAGACCACTTTTTCCGACTTACATATCATAATGCCTTTGGGTATCAGTTTTTTTACCTTTCAACAGATTTCATATATCGTTGATTCATACAAAGAGGACTTGGACTACTCTTTTCTGGACTATGCATTGTATGTGAGCTTTTTTCCGCAGCTGATAGCGGGGCCTATTGTGCTCCACAGCGAGTTGATTCCTCAGTTCAGAGAGAAAAGTCGAAAGCGGGTGGATTTCACCTATCTGGCGGAAGGCTTGTATCGGTTTTCCAAGGGGCTTGCCAAGAAGGTTCTGTTGGCTGATACAATAGCCGGAGCTGTGGATTGGGGATACAATCATTACGAATTGTTGACAGGGCCAAATCTGGTATTGCTGGCGGTATTTTACAGCTTTCAATTGTACTTTGATTTTAGCGGATACTGTGATATGGCCTGTGGTATTGCAAAATGCTTTCATCTGGATTTACCGGAGAACTTCAATTCACCCTTCAAGGCGGATTCTATTTCTGACTTATGGAGGAGATGGCATATGACATTAGGTAGGTTTTTGACCACCTATATTTATATTCCTCTTGGAGGAAGTCGGAAGGGACCGGTGAGAACCTGTATCAATACCCTGATTGTTTTTCTGGTAAGTGGTATCTGGCATGGGGCAAATTGGACGTTTCTTGTATGGGGGCTAATGCATGGCATAGGGCTTGTTTTATATCGCGTCTTTGCAAAAATCTGGGATAAACTGTATAAACCCATAAAGGTTGCTGCTACCTATGGCTTTTTCTGTCTCTCATTTATCTTTTTTAGGGCAGATAGCCTGAAAACAGCAACGACAATTATCAGACGGATTTTCACGGATATGACGTGGAGTCTGCAAGAAAACTTTTATAAGGCATTTGATGTTGTGGATGTAACCTATATTGAGGAGCACATACCTGTACTGAGAGGTGTATTGGAGAGGTATCCGGCTACGAATATGTGGTTACTGCTTATGCTTTCATTTTTCATCTGCTTTTTTACGAAGAATAGCATTGAGCGAAAGAATCCTATTACCGTAAAAAGTGCTGTTTGGGCCTCCGCTCTGTTTTGCTGGTCCGTGACATCGCTGGCGAAGGTGGCTACCTTTTTATATTTTAATTTCTAGGCATAAAGGAGATATTGTGAAAGAAAAGAGCTGGGTTATCCTATTTGGAGCAATCTGCATAAGCTTACTGCTTTTCTTAGGTGGTTTGAATGTGGTTATAGATCCGTTTCTGCATTTTCACGCACCTTTATCGGGTTTGGAGTATCCACTAAAGGATGAGCGATATGTGAATGACGGACTTCATAGACAGATGGAGTATCAGATATTAATTACAGGGACGAGCATGTCTCAGAATTTTTACGCTAGTACAGCAGAGCGCCTGTGGCAGAAACAATGCATTAAGACAGCATATTCAGGTGCCAGCTTACACGAGTTATCGGAATATATAGAGAGAGCTATTGAAAGAAACCCACAGCTGGAGTTAGTGATTTGCAGCCTTGATTTGAATAAGATTGGCGAGGACGCAGAGGCCGTAGGATACGAGGACCTGCCTGTTTACTTATACGATGAAAACCTCTGGAATGATGTGAATTATATCTTCAATAAGGAGGTTACACTGAAAAGTATCGCTGTGCTGAATTATACAAGGGCAGGAGAGAAAACGCCTTCTTTTGATATGTACGGGAGATTTGACCAGTATCAGCCTCACGGAAGAGAGGCGGTGTTAAATGGTTATTCACGTCCTGAAATACAGGATTATGAGCTTGTATTTGATGAAGAAGCCCAAACTGCAATAAGGCGTAATCTGGAACAAAATGTCATCAAATTAGCAAAAAAACATCCTGAGGTCAGCTTTTGCTACTATATCCCGCCCTATAGCTATTGTTACTGGGATGGTATGGTGAGAACCTCCCAGCTTGACTACAGTATGGATGCAATTTCTTATGCTTCCGGGCTTTTGCTGACACAGGAAAATATAGAGCTTTATTGCTTTTATGATAGAACAGATATTACTACAGAGCTTGAGAATTATACAGATACCATTCATTATGTGGGCAGTGTGTGCGACACCATCACGGAGAGTATTTTTGAGAAAAGGCAGCAGTTACAGAAAGATACCTATCAGTCTTATTTTGATACAGTAAAAAGA
>CAMAHO010000016.1 GCA_945834545.1 uncultured Lachnospiraceae bacterium
GCGGTTTGACAGGATAAAGAGATTTCGCCTATAATGAAAAATATCTCGAATATGCTAAGGAGAAGCCATGTACCGTATTTTACTGTGTGATGACGAAGAAGACATAATCTATGCCCTGAAAATATATCTGGACAATCCGGAATACGAGTTTCTGGAAGCCCATACCGGAAGAGAGGCCTTAAAGCTTGTCAAGGAAAACACCTTGGATTTGATCCTGTTAGATGTCATGATGCCGGAGATGGACGGAATCACTGCCATGCAGGAAATTCGCAAGGGCAGCAACGTTCCCATTATCCTGCTTACAGCCAAAAGTGAGGACCTGGATAAGATTGTAGGCCTAAATTCCGGAGCGGATGACTATATTACCAAGCCCTTCAATCCCATGGAGGTGGCTGCCAGAGTCCGCTCCCAGCTAAGAAGGTATACCAGTCTGGGGGGTAGCTCCTTCCAAAGTCATGTGTTTAACAATGGGGGGATTCTCATGGATGACGATAAGAAAGAGGTCACCATTGACGGAGAACCGGTAAATCTGACACATACCGAATATGAGATTTTGAAGCTGTTTCTGCAAAATCCGGGGAAGGTTTACTCACCGGCGGATATCTATCAGGCAGTGTGGCAGGAGAGCGCTATCGGAAGTGAAGGCACCGTGGCGGTACATATCAGGCATTTGCGGGAAAAGGTGGAAATCAATCCGGCGGAACCCAGATATTTAAAGGTTGTCTGGGGACAGGGATACCGCATGGACAGAGTATCGTGAGACGGAGCGGGATAGGCTGCGCCTAAGCTGCCTAGAGGGTTGATAAGAGGAAGAGAAAGGAAAAGGGTATGGTAGAAAAGAAAGAGAAGAGACGATTTAGGACAGCCCGGATTTTGGCAAAGACGGTATTGCCAATCCTCATCATGGCAACTGTTTTGCTGGGCTATAGTACCACCTTTTTGATAGAAGAGGGACTGATTGAAAAATCCCGTATGGAAGAAAGCATCGGAGAAGAGGGGGAACAGATGGCGAAGAAGCTTCTGTACACTTATTTGACCCAGGGACCCCGGGAAGCAATCCTGATGTGCGATTCTACCTATGTCCATTTTGCAATTTACAGTGTTTACAGCAAGCAGCGCCTCTGCGGTAATATGAACTCCGGTTTGGAGGAGACTGCAGTACGCTTTACCTTTTGCGATGAGGATTTGGAGGAATATGGAGAGGTATCCGGGGTTACCGCATACAGTATTCTGATGTATCTTGATCCCACAGGGCTGTTACAGGAGGCTCCCCAGGATTGGATCAGAACCTATAAGCAATGGTTGATGCACAATTATCTCCTGGTGATGCTGTTGACCGGTATTAGCTTCCTGGTAAGCCTGGGCTGTATCTGGTTTCTGGTACAGACAAAACAGATCTCCTCAGAGAAACAGCAAGGGCTTTTGTACAGAACGCCTTTGGATCTGCTGACAGCCCTTATAGGCTGTGCAATCTATCTGCTGGCTGTGCCGGGCTATGAAAGGATTACCGCTTACCTATGGGAGGAATATCAGTACTGGATAGAGAACCAATACTTAGGCTGGTATCAAGGGACAATCTGCTTTGTGATAGCCGGCTTGTATCTGCTCCATTTGATTCCCCGATTGAGACTGGAGAAGTGGTATCGCCAGACCTTAGTTTACGCTTTGTTTTCCCGGCTTAGAAAGCTTTATCGGTTTTTCAAAGAGCTGCTTGAAAATCTGCCGCTAGTATGGAAAACGGGATTGCTTCTATTTGCAGCAACCCTGGGAGAGTTTCTGCTGTTGTGGTTTTGCCTGCCGGAAACCTTTGCAGACGGCTACCTTAAGCCCACCTGGATAACAACCACCAGTAACAGTGCGGTCTACCGGTGGACGGAAGGATTTACGATTCATTACCAAAGCCTCTGGATATGGCTGGCATGGATTCTCTATAAGGTAGTTTCCGTTCCCGGCATTCTGTATCTGGTGCTCGTTTTTAAGAAACTGCATCAGGCTGCCAGAGAGCTTGCCGGAGGGAACCTGTCCTATCAGATTAAGGTGGGACACATGCCAAAGCTGTTTGCAGGCTTTAGCAGGGATTTGAATGCCATATCCGACAGCATTTCCCTGGCAGTGGACGAGAGACTAAAGAGTGAGAGACTCAAAACCGAGCTGATTACCAATGTGTCCCACGACATCAAGACGCCGCTGACCTCCATCATCAACTTTGCCGATTTGATTGCAAAGGAGGAGACGGAGAATCCCAATATCGGGGAGTATGCTTCCCATCTGTACAAGCAGTCCGTGCGGTTGAAAAAGCTCCTGGAGGATTTGATGGAAGCCTCCAAGGCCTCCACCGGTAATTTGGAGGTACATTCACAGGCCTGTGATGTCCGGGTGCTTTTGAACCAGTGCGTGGGCGAATATGAGGAGAGATTAAATGCCAAGGATATGGACCTGATTATCCGGGAGAGTCAGGAGGAGCTTACGGTCTGGGCTGACCCCAAGATGCTGTGGCGTGTCTTTGACAATCTGATGAACAATATTTTAAAATACGCCCAGGAGAATACCCGGGTCTATCTCACCACAGAGAGGCTGGAGGATGAGGTGCTGTTCACCTTTAAGAATATCTCCAAGTATCCCTTGGATGTGACGGCACAAGACTTGACGGAGCGCTTTGTCCGTGGGGATTTGTCCCGCCATACGGAAGGAAACGGCTTAGGCCTGTCCATTGCAAAGAGTCTGATGGAGCTGCAGGGAGGAAGTCTGGAGCTTGTGATTGACGGAGATTTGTTTAAAGCGATTCTACATCTCAGGATGATAATTGAAAAGACGGTTTAGGAGAGGGAAGGTAAGTGTATAGAGAAAGCATTAGACAGCACTCAGGCAGAAATGCCTGGGTGCTTTTTATGCAATGGGAATAATTGGAGGTTTGTCTCATATACTTAGGTAAGGACAAGGGGGGATGGTATGACTGCATTTGCACAGATTCTGACAGCAGCGGATGGAAGCTTCTGGCATCCCACCATAGAGCGTCTGGAGAAGGTGTGGGAAATCCGGGTAAAAAGGGATATGCCTGTTATCCTACAGACAAGCTATGGCGAGATGTTCCTGGATGATAAAGGGGACTGGACACCAAGGGCAGAGCAGGCCGGCTGTTACGGTAGAGAACGGTTTGGGCATCTGACGGAGGTGTTGTGTAAGGATTCCGTGTATGCCTTTGAGCCCCAGCTAAGTCAAGGATATGTAACCCTGGAGGGAGGATACCGGGTTGGAGTAGCCGGGTGGCTTAGACATGATGCCCGTGGAGAACTCCAGGGTATGAAGCAGATAGAATCCTTCAACATCCGCATCAGCCATTCAGTGGAGTATGACATTTCTGCCATTCTAAGGAGTCTGGAGGAGGTGGAAACCATTCCAAACATCTTGTTAATATCGGCTCCGGGAGAGGGAAAGACCACCTGCCTTAGAAGTCTCATCAGAGCACTTTCCAACGGCACAGGGAAACATTCGGGGGTACGAGTGGGAGTGGTGGATGAGAGGGGAGAGTTGAATCTTGCAACCTGGAATGCCGAAGAACCCAACGCAAATGTGCAAAATGCCCGGGAAACTAAGCTCGTTACAGACTTAGGATTACGGACAGATGTGGTGACCAATTGCAGGAAGGCTTACGGAATGCAGATGCTGATTCGATCCATGAATCCTAGGGTGATTGCGGTAGACGAAATCGGAAGAAAAGAGGATTTTACGGCCCTGCAGGAGGCTTCCAGATGTGGAGTAGCAGTCCTTGCAACCATGCACGCAGGCAGCCTTGAGAACGTACAAAGAAGGTTAGGAGAATGGGATGAGAAATTGGAAAACTGCTTTGGACTGGTATTCTTGTTGTCCTCTCATTGGGAGGACAGGATAGCCGGTAGAGAAAGGCAGTTTACTATAAAGGAGGTATATCGTAGTGCTTCGATTGGCGGGAGCTTGGTGCATTATGGTGGGGGCTTTGGGGATAGTGATTTCTCGGGAAAGAGAGCGAAGACAGAGGATTTGTTTTCTGGAGCAAATGGAGAAAATCGTCTCCGTGTTTGAGCAGGAAGTGGGCTGTCGGCTTGCAACCCTAGAGGAGTGTGCCCGGAGCGCCGCCACACAGACCATAGAACCGTTTCATACGTCGTTGCTGGAATTGGGCACCGGAAGATATCGTAAGAAGGGTCAGAGCTTTGCAAAGGCTTTCTGTTTCGTCATGCAGGAGGGGTTACAGAGATACCCTTGGATGCAGGAGGATTTGCAGCTTTTTTGCGGGTTCTTAAGCCAGGATAGTACCCTATCCAGAGAAAGCCTCTTACTGGAAATGCAAAGGACGGAAGAACTCTTAAGAAAGAGACGACAGGATTGGGAGCGAAAGCAGGAGAACCAAAGACAACTGGAGCTTGGACTGGGGGTTCTGGGCGGACTCTTTTTGATTGTGATATTACTGTGAGGATGGTATCTGCATGGGAATAGGTTTGATTTTTAAAATAGCGGCAGTGGGAATTTTGATTACCATATTGTCCCAAATACTGAAGCACAGCGGAAGAGAGGAGCACGCCTTTTTAATCAGCTTAGCAGGACTCATCCTGGTTTTAAGCTGGATTGTTCCTTACATATATGAGCTGTTTCAGACCATAGAGACTCTGTTTTCGTTGTAGGAGGTTATATATGGTGAAACTGGTTTTCTTTGCAGTGGGATGTGTGATGGTAGGCATTTTCTTTCGCCAAAACAGAGCGGAATACAGCTTCCTCATTGGGCTTACCTGCAGCTTGCTGCTTTTGTTTTTCGGACTGGATAAGCTGGGGGAGATTTTTCACAGGATGGAGGAGCTTAGCCTCTATATGGGGGAAATGAAAGAGTTTTTTCCTCTGCTGTTAAAGGTATTTGGGATTACCTATCTGTGTGATTTTGCATCCAATCTGTGCAAGGACGCAGGATATCAATCCGTGTCTGCTCAGATTGAGATTCTGGGTAAAATATCCATTATGCTGGCTGGAATGCCGGTGGTGTTTGCCGTGATTGACCAGCTCAGGCAGCTTGCGTAAGGAGGGAGACTATGGAGCAGCTTCTGGAACAGATGGATACCACCAGGTTGGAAGAGGGCTTGGGGCAATTATTTCCCGGGCTAAAGCTGCCTGTGGAGGAATGCCTGGAAAGGCTTTTGGAGGGGGACCTGGGGGGAGCGGTTTCGTCTCTTATAAAAACCTTTTCCTATTCCATCCTGGGTGAGCTGGACAGCTTTCGGAAGTTGTTTGTATGGCTGGTCATTCTGGGAGTTTTGTCGGGACTTCTGTCTTTGTTCTCAGATTTATTTGAAAAGGTAAAGAACACCCAGTATTGCTATTATCTGGTCTTTTTGTCAACACTGGTCATCCTGTTAAGAAGCTTTTCTTTGATGTATTGTACCGGGAAGGAGCTGGTGGAGAATATGCTGCTGTTTATGCGACTCTTATTTCCTACCTATTTTATTGTGGTACAGGCCAGTCTGGGCGTTGCCTCCGGGAAGCTGGTGTATCAGCTGGTCCTGTTAATTATTTACATAGTAGAGAAGGGCATTTGTTATATCGCGCTTCCTGCGGTGACGGTATATGTGCTTCTGGTGACTCTAAACGGTTTGTGGCCGGAGGAAAAGTGCAAATATATGATAGCCCTGTTGGAGAAGGTCCTTCGCATGGGACTGCGGGCAGGGGTCATGCTTGTAACGGGTATGGGCTTTCTGCAAAGCTTTTTAACCCCGGCCTTATGGAGGGTTGAGAGGAGTGTGCTTTTAAAGACCACATCTATGATACCCGGTGTGGGAAATGCCGTGGAGGGCGCTGCCGAATTGGTGTTAGGTTCCGCCCTAATTATAAAGAACTGTGTTGGCATTTTTTTGTTTCTGGTACTTTTAGCTATGTGCTTGGCTCCCTTATTGAGGATGGTTCTCACCATGCTTTTTATGAAAGCCGCAGCATCCTTTATGGGCTTAATTAGTGAGGGGAAGCTGGCAACATTGGTAAATGGATTCTCGGACGCAGTCAGCTTACTGATCAGAGTGGTGGCAACAGCTCTTTTTTTATTTGTCATTGCTCTGGGCTTTATCTGTGCCATGGGAGGAGCTTCCTGCTGATGGAACTTTATGGCAGAAAACAGGAAATGGTACGAGACCAAAGGGGGGAGGTGAGGGCTTGAGTTTCCTGACGGACATCCTAATCATGGTGATTTGTGCTCAGGTTTTGATGGCGCTGGTAGGGCAGGGGAGCTTTGCCAAGTATCTGCGAATGTTTGTGGGATTATTGGTGCTTTGGAAGTTTACCACTGGCATTTTTGCTGTCATTTCTACATTAGAAGGAATTCTTTACAGGCTATTCTCGTAGAAGGGAGGATGTTATGGAGCAGGAAAAGGGAATGCTGGAAAAGCTGTTGGGAAAGGAAGGAGGCTTTGGGAAGGAAAAGTTGGTGGTTTTTTTGCTGGTGGGGGTATTACTATTAGTGGTGGCAATTCCTCAAAAGGAGCAGAAGGAACAGGCAACCTTTTCGCAACAAAAGGCACAGGATACTGCCCCGGAGGCAGAACCCGATTATGACCAGTACAAGAAAAAGCTGGAGCAGGAGTTGGAGCAGTTCCTTAGCCAGATGGAAGGGGTGGGAAGGACAAAGGTTCTGGTGATTATGGAGCGCGGCGAGAAAGAGGTGTTGGAGGACAGAACGGTTGTGGCGAAGAAGCCACCAAAGGTGCAGGGAGTATTTGTCCTTTGCCAGGGGGCTGAGCTTGGTCAAAACAGGAGCAAGCTTACCCGGATGTTGTCCTCTATTCTGAATCTGGAAAGTTATCAGGTGCAGCTAGGAAAAATAAGAGAGTAAGCATATCCAAGGGGGCACATTCATACAATGAAGTAGGATACATCAAAAGGAGAGTAATGTGAAAGACATCATCAAAAAGAATCAACTTATGATAACTGCATTAGCAATTATGATTGCCATTGCTGCCTATCTACAGTTTGCCGGAAAAGGAAATAAGGAGGAGAACTTTGAGGTTGAGGATGAAATAGCAGCCAATGCGGAACCCATGAATGAGGCAGACGATAGTCTGTATGGCTATGATGAGTTTGCTGACATCCTCAGTCTGGATTCGGATGAAAGTATTTTGCAGGAAAACTATCTGGACGAATCTATGGTGATTGACGAGGTGGCGCAGGCCACACCACAGGAGGGTGAAATTCCCGGAGAGGCAATCTTTACCTCCGCAGATGGTGCTCTGATTTTGTCGGATGCAAAGCTTTTAAAGGAGCAAACCAGGGCAAAGAATAAGGATACCTTGCTGGAAATCATAAACAGTGCGGATTTGTCAACAGAACAAAAGCAAGAAGCTGTAAATAATATGGTACATATGACGGATATTGCAGAAAAGGAAACTGCAGCGGAAATTTTATTGGAGGCAAAGGGCTTTAGCGATGTGATTGTGAGCATGAACGGAACTGGCTGCGATGTGGTCGTCAATGCGTTGGAACTATCAGATGCAGACAGGGCACAGATAGAAGATATTGTCTCCAGAAAAACTCTTGTGGAACCTCAGAATATTATCATCAGTACCCTGACAGAATAAAGGTTGTACAAGAAAGGGCAAATTGTGCTACACTATTAGAAAAGAAGGCATTTCAAACTGGAGGGTACCTATGAGACGAGTTTTTTTAATAGTATTAGACAGCTTCGGAATCGGGGAGATGGAGGATGCGCAAAACTTTGGGGATTTTGGGGTGAATACACTGAAAAGTGTATCCCAAAGCCCCTATTTTGCTGTGCCCAATATGCAGACCCTGGGACTGGGAAATATTGATGGGGTAGCGGGTCTGGAACCGGTGAAAGCGCCCATAGGAAGCTATGGGAGAATGACAGAGAAATCGCAGGGAAAGGATACTACCATAGGGCACTTGGAGATTGCCGGGGTGACTATGATGCATCCACTGCCCACCTATCCCGAGGGGTTTCCCAAAGAGGTTCTGGAACCCTTCTCCAAGGCAGTAGGAAGAGGTGTATTGTGTAATAAGCCTTATTCCGGCACCAAGGTAATACAGGACTTTGGAGATGAGCACATAAGGACAGGGGATTTGATTGTCTATACCTCGGCGGACAGTGTGTTTCAGATAGCAGCCCACGAGGAAGTGATTCCTTTAGAGCAGTTGTATGAGTACTGCAGGATAGCCAGAAACATCTTGGTCGGAGAACACGGCGTAGGAAGAGTGATTGCCCGCCCCTTTGTGGGTCCCGTAGGTGGTCCCTATACTCGTACCTCACACCGGCACGACTTTTCCCTCAAGCCACCTAAGGCCACTATGCTGGATTTGTTAAAAGAGGCAGGCAAGGATGTGATTGCAGTAGGAAAGATTTATGATATTTTTGCCGGCTGCGGGATTACGGAGCATGTCTATACTTCGGGAAACACAGAGGGCATAGAACGGCTTTTGGAATATACAGAGAAACCCTTTGAGGGCTTGTGCTTTGTCAATCTGGTGGACTTTGACATGCTGTATGGTCATCGCCGTGATATAGACGGATACGCCAAGGCTCTGGCGGAGTTTGACCAGGCTCTTCCCAAGGTTATGGCCGGTCTGGGGGAAGAAGATATTCTGATGATTACGGCGGATCATGGCTGTGACCCGGCTTATACACGGACCACAGACCATACCAGAGAATATACGCCCCTTTTACTGTATGGTAAGAATCTTGCTCCACAAAATCTGGGTACGAGAAAAACCTTTGCAGATATAGGCTCCACTGTGTTACAATGGCTTGGAGTGCCGTCAACGATAGACGGAAATTCAGTGTTGGCACTGTGATACTGGTGAGGGACCTGTCCCCCATGTCCTCCACCAGGAAATAACCGGTCAGTGCAGAAATGAGGATAAAATTGGAAGAGTATAAAGCACAGATTAATCGTAGAAGAACATTTGCCATCATCTCTCACCCGGATGCAGGAAAAACCACTTTGACGGAGAAGTTCCTGCTCTACGGAGGAGCAATCAATCTGGCAGGAAGTGTAAAGGGAAAGGCAACGGCAAGGCATGCCGTTTCAGACTGGATGGAGATTGAGAAGGAGAGAGGTATTTCCGTTACCAGCTCTGTTTTGCAGTTTGAATATGACAATTATTGTATCAATATTCTGGATACCCCGGGACACCAGGATTTCTCTGAGGATACTTACAGAACCTTGATGGCAGCAGACTCTGCTGTCATGGTAATTGATGCCTCCAAGGGTGTTGAGGCTCAGACCAGGAAGCTGTTTAAGGTCTGTGGTATGAGGGGAATCCCTATCTTTACCTTTATCAACAAGCTGGACAGAGATGCAAACGACACCTTTGAATTGCTGGACGATATTGAAAAGGAACTGGGAATCGCAACCTGCCCGGTAAATTGGCCTATAGGCTCGGGAAAGGGCTTTAAGGGCGTTTATGAGAGGGAGACCAGAGAGGTTATCGCTTACTCCGATACGGAAAAGGGAACGAAGGAAGGCAAGACCACTCGAATCCCGGTGCAGGATGAGACCCACTTAAGAGAACTGCTGGGAGAGGATGCTGCGGACAAGCTGTTGGATGAAATCGAGCTGTTAGACGGTGCCAGCGCAGAATTTGACATGGATCTGGTACACAAGGGAAAGCTTACCCCCGTGTGTTTTGGCTCAGCTCTCACCAACTTCGGGGTGGAGGTCTTTTTGCAGCATTTCTTAAGAATGACCACACCGCCCCTTCCCAGAAAGGCAGATATTGGACTGATTGACCCGGTGGAAAGGGAGTTCAGTGCCTTTGTCTTTAAGATTCAGGCAAATATGAATAAAGCCCACAGGGACAGAATTGCATTTATGCGAATCTGCTCCGGTAAGTTTGATGCCTCCATGGAGGTAAAGCATGTGCAGGGCGGCAAGGTGATGCGCCTATCCCAACCCCAGCAGATTATGGCGGATGAGAGAAAGATTCTGAGCGAAGCCTATGCGGGAGATATTATCGGTGTGTTTGACCCGGGTATCTTTTCTATAGGAGATACCTTGTGTATGCCCAAGGAGAACTTTTGCTACGAGGGTATACCTACCTTTGCACCGGAGCATTTTGCCAGAGTGCGACAGGTGGATACTATGAAGCGTAAGCAGTTTGTTAAGGGAATCGAGCAGATTGCCCAGGAGGGTGCAATCCAGATTTTTCAGGAGCTTAATTCGGGCTTGGAGGAGATTATCGTGGGGGTTGTAGGCGTACTGCAGTTTGATGTTTTAAAATATCGCCTCCAGAATGAGTACAATGTGGAAATTCGACTGGAGAATCTGCCCTACGAGCACATTCGCTGGATTGCCAACAAGAATGAGGTGGATGTCGCTAAGCTTACCGGTACTTCGGATATGAAGAAGGTAAAGGATATGAAGGGCAATCCTTTGCTGCTCTTTATCAACGCCTGGAGTATCGGGATGACCCAGGAGAGAAATCCCGGTCTGGTGATGACGGAATTTAGTAAGAATTAGGGTGCTGCAGGATTTTGAGTGGACATGGAGAACAGGGGGGAAAGAATGCATAAGTGGATTATATGTGCAGTCACATGGATTGTCTTCAGCCTTTTTTCAGCCTGCGCTCTGCCGGACCTGGTTTCTTGGGAACCAGTGGAGAGGTTGGAAGAACCTCCTGGGAGCCAAGAAACGGTTCCTGACATAAACCGAAAAGAAGAGAAGCAGAGACCGACAGCCTTGACAAAAGTCAAGGAAATTCAGGAGACCGGTTATGCTTTTACCTACCTTTCGGAGGAAGAAAAAATCTGGTATCCGGAGATTCTGTGTGGCTTACAGAATATGGAAGACGAGGTGGCCTTGAGCCAGGAACCGATTAAAGCCGGACTGCAGGGGGAAGACATTGACAAGGTGTTCCAAGCCGTAGTGTTTGATCATCCGGAGCTGTTTTATGTCAACGGCTACGAATATACGGGGTATCAATTAGGCGACAAGCTGGTGTCCTTGGAATTTACCGGCAAATATACCTGCACTCCGGAGGAAGCCGCTGTACGAGGGGCGGAAATTGAGGTGGCTGCGACTGCAGTTTTAGACCGGTTGAAGGGCCTTACCTCCCAATATGATATCTGCAAAGCAGTCTACGAGACCCTCATCTTAGAGACGGAGTATTGTTTGGAATCAGCGGAAAACCAGAATATTTATTCTGTTTTTGTGAATCACAGCTCTGTCTGCCAAGGATACGCCAAGGCGTTTCAATATCTTTGCCTGAGAATGGGAATTGATGCCACCTTGATTGTAGGAAAGGATTACACAGGGGAAGGTCATGCCTGGAATCTGGTTTTGTTAGACGGAAACTACTATCTGTCAGATATTACCTGGGGGGAGGCCAATTATAAGCAGGACTATCCGGCAGATACTGTGCCGGAAATCAATTATGATTTCTTCCTGGTGACGTCTGAGGAGATGCAACATACCCATCTGGATGAAATGTGGTATCCTCTGCCCAAATGCGTCAGCAGGGAATGCAATTATTTTGTGCAGGAAGGGCTCTATATGGAGCAATATGATGAGACCTTTTTGAGACAGCTGTTTGCAGGCGCAAACGCGGAGGAGAAGCAGCAGGTTTCAATAAAATTTGACACAAAGGAGCTTTACCTGCAGGTAAAGGACGAATTAGTAGAGCAGGGACGAATTTTCACTCTTTGGGACAGCGGGGACAAGCAGCTCTACTACAGTAGCAATGAGAACGTAAACACCATGACATTTTGGATGACAAATGAGTAGGAAATGTGGTACAATGAAATATAACCCAGAGGAATAGAAAGGCAGGTTAACATGGAAAAAGAGTTAGACAGAACAGGAATTCTCCTACAGAGTGAAGAGGAAAAAGGAGCAGTCCTGATTACGGATAATTGTATCGGGATGATTGCAGCCCTTGCTGCTACCGAAGTAGAGGGAGTTTATAGCCTGGCAGGAAATCTTACAAATGAGCTTATGAGCAAGGTGGGGGTTAAGAATCCTACCAATGGAGTGAAGTCGGTAGTAGAGGAATCCAACGTGAAGGTTGATATTTCTCTGTATCTGGAATACGGCTACAACATACCCAGCACCTGTCAACAGGTTCAGACCAAGGTAAAGACTACAATAGAAAGTATGACCGGTCTGGAGTGTAGCGAAGTAAATCTTCGTATTTCCGGAATTCATGTGAAAAAAGACAATTAAGGGATAAAACGATGACAAGACACGAATTAAGAGAACAGCTTTTTAAACTTTTGTTTCGAATTGAATTTCATGAACCGGAGGATATGCCGGAGCAGGGGAAGCTATTCTTTGATACGGAGGAGGTAGCCTTCCTGCCGGAAGACCAGGAATATATTTCTGATAAATTTGGTAAAATTCAGGAAAAGCTTACAAAGATAGACGAGCTGTTGGAGGAAAAGACAGAAAAATGGAGCGTAAGCCGTATCGGAAAGGTGGAACTATCCATTCTTCGTCTGGCTGTCTATGAAATTTTGTATGATGATTCCATCCCGGAGAGTGTGGCAATTAATGAGGCTGTAGAGCTTGCAAAACGCTTTGGACAGGAAAATGCAGGCTCCTTTGTCAATGCAGTACTTGCGAAATTTGTAAAAAAGGGTGAGTAAAATTCAGAATTTATATACCGTCGGACAATTAAGCTATTATATCAAGAATATGTTTGTGAGTGACCCCTTTCTGCAGTCTGTCATGGTAAAGGGGGAGGTAAGCAACTGTAAATACCATTCCTCCGGACATATCTATTTTACATTGAAAGATCCCAGGGGGACCCTTAACTGCGTGATGTTTGCAGGAAACCGTGGTGGTCTTTCTTTTCGTTTGACAGATGGATATCAGGTGGTAGTAAGCGGCAATGTGGATGTCTACGAAAAGAGCGGAAGCTATCAGCTCTATGCGAAACAGATTCAGTTAGACGGAACCGGTGCCTTGTATGAGCGCTACGAGCAGCTGAAACGGGAGTTAGAAGAACTGGGGATGTTTGACAGCATGTATAAGCAGCCTATCCCTGTGTTTGTGAAAACCTTAGGGGTAGTGACCGCTCCCACGGGAGCTGCAGTGAGGGATATCATCCAGGTTGCAAAAAGGAGAAATCCTTATGTGCAGATTGTCCTGTATCCGGCAATTGTGCAGGGAGAGGAAGCTCCTCAAAGCATTGTAAAAGGAATCCATGCCCTGGAAAAGAGAGGGGTTGATGTGATGATTGTGGGCCGCGGGGGAGGCTCCATTGAGGATTTGTGGGCCTTCAACGAGAGGATTGTGGCACAGGCTATTTTTGACTGTCAGATCCCTATCATCTCTGCGGTGGGACATGAGACGGATACGACGATTGCGGATTATGTGGCAGATTTGAGGGCTCCTACACCGTCCGCCGCAGCGGAGCTTGCGGTGATGGATGTGAGAGAGGTATTAGGCAGTCTTGGGCAGTACCGCAGTCGCTTAAGCCAGGCTATGGGGGCGGTGCTGGAGCGAAAGAGACAGAAGATTCTTTTATTAGAGAAGCGGTTGGAATTAGGAAGCCCTCAGGCCAGAATCCGCGAGATGCGACATACCAGTATGTTGTTGGAGGATAAGCTGTCAGAAAAGATGAAATGGCTTATTCAGGAGAAGAGGCACAGCCTGGAACTGTTGATTGCGAGAATGAAGGGCTTATCTCCCTTGGATAAGCTTTCCGGTGGTTATGCTTATGTGGAAAACAACGCAGGCAGGAGAGTTACCTCTGTTACCATGCTGCAGACGGGAGAAAAGCTTAGCCTGTATTTTAGAGATGGCACAGCCAAGGTGATTGTTGATGCTGTGCAAAATAGAGACCGAAGCCTTGCGTTAGAAGAAAAGGGGAGGGACCACAAGAATGAGTGAAGAGAGAACATTAGAGCAGAATTTTGAATATTTAAATGAACTGTTGGCCAAATTATCAGGGGAAATGCCCTTGGATGAAGCATTTGCAACCTACAGTGAGGGAATGAAAATACTAAAAACCTGCAATGACCAGATTGATCAGGTAGAAAAGCAGGTGTTGGTAATCACCGGTGAAGGAGAGCAGGTGTTTCAGTGATGATGCAGACAGAGTTTAAGGCTCTTTTGGATGAGAAGACGAGAGAGACAGAAAGAGTAATAGCTGCCTTTCTTCCCAAAGAGGAAGGGCACCAAAAACAGATTATGGAAGCCATGAAGTATTCCTTTCTGGCAGGTGGAAAAAGGCTGCGACCGATGATTATGCATCAGACTTACAGAATGCTGGGCGGACAGGGGGAGGAGATTGCCCCCTTTATGGCGGCCATTGAGATGATTCACTCCTACTCTCTGGTGCATGACGATTTGCCGGCAATGGATAATGATGAGTATAGGAGAGGTCACCTTACTACCTGGAAGGTATATGGAGAAGATATGGCTATACTGGCGGGTGACGGTCTACTCAACTATGCCTACGAAACTGCACTGGCAGCTATTTGTGATTGGTCACCCGACAAACAAATAAAAGGCTGCCGTGCTCTGAGTGTACTGGCCGGAAAAGCCGGTATCTATGGTATGGTGGGCGGACAGACAGTGGATGTCTTAAGCGAAAAGGCGGATGCCATCTCGGAGGAGGAACTGCTTTATATTCATGAAAACAAAACCGCAGCCCTGTTGGAGGCCTCTATGATGGTAGGAGCGATTCTGGCAGGGGCTGATGCGAATACCGTGTCGTCCTTAGAGCTTTGTGCGAAGAAAATTGGACTGGCATTCCAGATTCAGGACGATATTTTGGACATTACGGGAACTGCGGAGGAACTGGGGAAACCCATTGGCAGTGATGAAAAGAACCATAAGCAGACCTATGTATCCATGCACGGACTGGAATACGCAGGAAAGAGAGTGGCAGATTTGACTGCGGAGGCAGTGCAGCTGCTGGATAAGCTGCCGGGGGAGAAGGAATTCCTGAGAGCACTTTTGCTATCCCTGGTGAAACGTACCAAATAAGCCATCCTGGGATTTCGTTCGAAAGCCTGTAATAGAGAGAAGTGTAGTTACCATGTTACTTGATAGAATCGAAAAAGCCAACGATATTAAGAAAATAGAAGCCAAGGATTATCCACAGCTAGCACAGGAAATCCGTCAGTTTCTGATCGAGAAAATCAGTGTCACGGGCGGGCATTTGGGTCCCAATCTGGGAACCGTAGAGCTTACCATGGCCTTGCATTTGGCCTTTAACTTGCCCACAGACAAGATTATCTGGGATGTGGGGCATCAGTCCTATACCCACAAACTGTTGTCCGGACGGAAGGATGGCTTTGATACCTTACGTCAATTTGGCGGCATGAGCGGCTTCCCTAAGCGAAAGGAAAGTGATTTCGATGTCTTTGATACAGGACACAGCTCCACCTCCATCTCTGCCGGAATGGGAATTGCCCTGGCAAGAGATATGAAGGGACAGGACTTTAATGTCATCTCCGTCATAGGAGACGGTGCCCTAACCGGGGGTATGGCTTATGAAGCCATGAACAATGCCGGTAAGATGGAGACCAACTTCATCATTGTGTTAAACGATAACAATATGTCCATCTCTGAAAATGTGGGTGGAATGAGCAAATATCTCAATGACATTCGTACAACAGACGGCTACCTGGGACTAAAGGAAGGGGTTTACAATGCCTTGATTGGAAAGCCGGTAGGGCAGAAGGTGATTAGCGGTATCCGAAAGGTAAAGAGCAGTGTAAAGCAGCTTATGATACCGGGGATGCTTTTTGAGGAGTTGGGTCTTACCTACTTAGGACCGGTGGACGGACATGACATACAGGCTATGGTAAAGGCCTTTGAAGAGGCCAAGAGAACGGATAAGGCAGTTTTGGTTCACGTCATCACGGAAAAAGGAAAGGGGTATTTGCCGGCGCAGAAGCATCCGGCCAGATTCCACGGAACGGCTCCTTTTGATGTGGAGACCGGTGTGCCCTTGTCAAAGACGAAACCTAGTTACACCGATATCTTTTCTACGGTGATGTGCAAGCTGGGGCAGCGAAATGAAAATGTTGTGGCAGTGACCGCGGCTATGCCGGATGGTACAGGCTTAAAACGGTTTCACAATATGTATCCGGACCGGTTTTTTGATGTAGGGATTGCGGAGCCCCATGCAGTGACCTTTGCAGCAGGGTTGGCATCCCAGGGGATGTTGCCGGTGGTGGCGGTGTACTCCTCCTTTTTACAGAGAGCCTATGACCAGATTTTACACGATGTCTGCCTCCAGAATCTGCCGGTGGTGTTTGCCATTGACAGGGCAGGGCTTGTGGGCAGTGACGGGGAGACTCACCAAGGGATCTTTGATTTTACCTATCTCACGGGAATCCCCAATATGACTGTTATGGCCCCCAAAAACCTTTGGGAACTTTCCGATATGATGAAGTTTGCACTTTCCCTGGATGCCCCTGCGGCAGTTCGGTACCCAAGAGGTGAGGCTTATGATGGGCTGGAGGAGCATCGAAGCCCCATGGAGCTTGGAAAAGGGGAATGGATCGTTACGGAAGGAGAGCTGGCCTTACTTGCCATTGGCAGCATGGTGAAGGAAGCTGTGCAGGTGAGGGAGTTGTTGGCCAAGAAGGGGATTCAGGCAAGAATCTTCAATGCCAGATTTGCAAAGCCCATTGATGAGGAAGCGGTTTTACTTGCCAGAAAGGAATGCCGGTGGATTGTCACTATGGAGGAAAATGTAGCCACCGGTGGCTACGGAGAGAAGGTATTGGATTGTCTGAATCGAAACGGAAATCAGTCTGGTGTCTTAACCATTGCCTTGCCGGATACCTATGTAGAGCATGGTAATGTGGAGCTCTTAAAGAGAGAGCTTGGAGTGGACCCGGAGGGGATAGTACAGCGGATTTTGGAGTATATAGGATATGAAGGAACGGTTGGATGTGATACTTGTGAATAAAGGGCTGGCTCCCTCCAGAGAGAAGGCTAAGGCTATAATAATGGCCGGGAAGGTCTACGTAGACGGACAAAAGGAGGACAAGCCGGGGACCGGATTCCACGAGGAAAAAGTGAAGATAGAGGTCAGAGGCGAGACCCAGCGATATGTCAGCCGGGGAGGGTTGAAGCTGGAAAAGGCTATGCAGTGCTTTCCCATTGTACTTACGGACTGCGTTTGTATGGACATTGGCGCCTCCACAGGAGGGTTCACAGACTGTATGCTTCAAAACGGAGCAAGTAAGGTATATTCTGTGGATGTGGGACACGGGCAGTTAGCCTGGAAACTGCGTCAGGATGAACGCGTGGTTTGTATGGAGCAGACAAATTTCCGTTATATGAAGCCGGAGGATATCGCAGACACCTTGGATTTTGCCAGCGTGGATGTGTCCTTTATCTCCTTGACTAAAATTCTGATTCCTGCACGTAATTTACTAAAGATCGGTGGACAAATGGTATGCCTGATTAAGCCACAGTTTGAGGCAGGCCGTGAAAAGGTGGGAAAAAACGGGGTTGTAAGAGAGGAATCCGTCCACAAGGAAGTGATTGAGAAGATCGTTACCTACGCAGATTTGGTTGGGTTTGAGGTAAAAGGACTAGAATATTCCCCAATCAAAGGACCGGAGGGAAATATAGAGTATCTTGTGTTTTTGGAGAAAAAGCCGGAAGAAGAGGCAATTCTGGCGTTGCAGGAAAAAGAGGCAGAAGATCTCTTGGCAAAAACAATTGGCGAGGGAAATGGCTTGGCCGACGCAGAGTTATGGAAAAAAACCATCAGTCAGTTGGTCACAGACTCTCACGGTTTATAAGGGTTTGAGGAAGAGAAGAGGAACAAGGCAGGATGCATTTTCTGATATATACCAATAAATTGAAGGACCTGGAGTTGGAGTTCACAAAATCTGTTCAGGCGTATCTGCAGGAGAAGGGACAGGCCAGTACCCTTTGTGTAAAGGAGTTTGATGAAGCAACAAGCCTAAGTCACTTTACACTGCCTGAGGCAGATGTCATGCTGGTGCTTGGTGGTGACGGCACCGTTTTGGAGGCTGCAAGAGATGCAGGGGATAGGACACTTCCCATGGTGGGGGTGAATCTGGGAACTCTGGGATATTTATCTGAAATTGAGAAGAAAGATGTGTTTATTGCCATTGACAGGATACTGTCCGGAGATTATAAGAAGGAAAGCCGCATGATGCTGGAGGGGAGCATCCGGAAAAAGAACGGTAAAAGCTGGGTGCAAAGAGCCTTAAATGATATGGTCATTTCCAGGACAGAATCCATACATATCGTGGATATCAGGATTTCGGTCAACGGTCAGTTCTTGCACGAGTACCACGCGGATGGAGTCATTGTTACTACAGCAACAGGTTCTACCGGATATAATCTGTCAGCAGGAGGACCCATCGTAGAGCCAACTGCAAAGCTGATGATTTTGACCCCCATTTGTCCCCATACCTTGAATCAGCGGAGCATTGTATTATCCCCGGAGGATGAGATTGAAATCTCTATCTCACCCAGAGGCGATATACCTGCACCGAAGGTCGAGGTGGCGGCAGACGGCACCTCCTTTGGAAGAGTGGAGCCGGGGGACAAAATTATCATAAAAAAAGCAGAAAAGACTGTGGAGTTGATTCAGCTGGGGCAGAGAAGCTTTCTGGAGATTCTGCATCAGAAGATGAAGGATTAGCCGGCTGATTAGGGGAAGATATGAAGAAGACAAGACAGCAAAAAATCATTGAGATTATTGAAAACAGGGCGATTGAGACACAGGAGGAACTGGCTGAGGCCTTGAAGGCAGAAGGCTATGAGGTGACTCAATCTACTGTTTCCAGGGATATTCGTCAGTTAAAGCTTACCAAGGTGACCTCTTCTGAGGGAAAACAGAGGTATTCTGTAGTTCACAAGGAGAAAGCGAATCTGGGCGACCGCTACATTCGTGTCTTTCGGGAAGGCTTTGTATCTATGGAGGAAGCACAGAATATTCTGGTGATTCGTACGGTAAGCGGTATGGCTATGGCTGTGGCAGCAGCTATCGACGCCATGCAGTTTCCGGAGGTGGTAGGCTGTATTGCCGGAGATGATACCATTATGGCAGCAATCAAGACCGTTGAGGACACCTATGGTATTATGGAGAAGCTGCGCCAGTATCTGGAGTAGAGTACTTTGCCAGCTTTGTTACCGCTACGGTGCGATTAGAGCGAAAGCGCGTCTGCAAGTAAATATACAAATCCGTGGCGGGTAGAAAATTTCGATATGGGAGATAGAAAAACAGGTTGGTTGAAGGGTGAAGGAGAACAACTATGCTACAAACCCTACATGTGAAAAATTTAGCTTTGGTGGATGAGACCGAGGTGGAGTTCGGCCCGGGATTAAACATCTTAACCGGAGAGACCGGTGCCGGTAAGTCCTTGATACTGGGATCGGTGAACCTGGCCTTAGGCGGACGCTTTGACAAGGATATGCTGCGAAAGGGAGCAGATACCGCCCTGGTAGAGCTTATCTTTACGGAGACCGAGGCAGCCCGGGAAAAACTGCTGGAAATGGATATTGAGCCGGATCCGGAAGGCTGTATCCTGCTTAGCAGGAAATTACAGACGACAAAGAGCAGCTGTAAGATTAACGGAGAGACTGTGACTGCAAAGCAGATGAAGGAGCTGGGAGAGCTGCTGCTGGATATTCATGGCCAGCACGAGCATCAGTCCCTGTTAAAAAAGACAAAGCACAGAGAGTTTTTAGATGCCTACGCAGGCGAGGAATTACTAGCACCCTTAGAAGCCTGCAGCCTGGCTTATGCAAAGGTGAGGGAGCTTGAGAAGGAGCTTTCAAAGGAAACCTTGGATGATAAGGAGAAGGCCAGAGAACTGGCGCTGGCGGAGTTTGAATGGAAGGAAATTGAAGACGCGAATCTAAAGATAGGGGAGGACGAAACCCTTGAGGCAGACTACCTAAGAATGGTTCATGCTCAGAAAATCATGGAGGAACTGGCAAGAACCTATTCCTATACCGGTTCGCAGAGGGAAAGCGGTGCCAGTGACTGCATCAGTATTGGAGTGCGGGCGTTAGAAAGTGTATCGGGCTTTGATGAGAAGATTGAGAATTTGTACCAGCAGCTGCTGCAGATTGACAGTCTGCTGTCTGATTTTAACAGTGATTTGTCCAGATATATGTCATCCTTGGAGTTTGAGGAGGAGACCTTCCGGGAGACAGAAGACAGGTTAAATACCATAAATCGCTTAAAAGAGAAATACGGCAACACCATTGAGGAAATACTTGCCTATGCTGAGAACAAAAGAGCCTATGTGGAAAAAATGCAGAATTACGATGCCTACATAGAGGAGAAAAAGAAGGAACTGGCACTTGCACAGGAGAAACTTGGGCAGTGCAGCGAAGCAATATCCGACATTCGAAGAAAAACGGCTCTTGTCTTTGAAAAGGAGCTTACGAAGATTTTGCTGGACTTAAATTTTCTGTCGGTGGATTTCAAGGTTCAGATGGAGCCCTTGGAGAAAATCACCTCCTTCGGCGGTGATGATGTGGAGTTTATGATTTCCTTAAATCCCGGGGAAAGCAGAAAGCCCTTAAGCCAGGTAGTCAGTGGCGGTGAATTGTCCCGGATTATGCTGGCCATCAAGACCATGCTGGCCGGTATGGACGATATAGAAACCTTGATATTTGATGAGATTGATGCCGGTATCAGCGGCAGAACGGCCTGGAAGGTATCCGAAAGGTTACATATTGCTGCAAAGAAGCACCAGGTCATTTGTATCACCCATCTGCCTCAAATCGCAGCTATGGCAGACACTCATTTCGTGATTGAAAAATCTGCCAATGAGGATGTAACAACCAGCAGCATTAAGCGTCTAAATGAAGACGGCGAAATCAGAGAGCTTGCCCGACTGCTTGGCAGTGATGACTACACCGAGGCAGCCCTGGAAAACGCCAAAGCCCTAAAGAAGCAGGCCAGAGGATAGAGTGTGTACCACCGGGGACGGTAATATCCGGCTTTTTGTCTGTCCCCCTGGTCCAGCCACCCTGTCACTCCGGGACCGCTCGTTTTCTACTCCTCGCACGCACTGATTCGCTCCGGCTCCTGCGCAAC